>JANRCF010000036.1 GCA_030727085.1 Alphaproteobacteria bacterium
CACGCACACCCGTTGGCGCCGTTCCTTCACGCTTAACAACAGGCATGGATTGCTCTAACGACAAAAGAACCTCTGCCAATGTTGGCGTATTTGATTCCAGATCCATCACAGTGTCTAGCAATGTTTCAAATAATAAGTGAATGTCTGCACCCAGGCGATTTTCAAAATCACCACAAGCCGGATCAAGAATTGCACGCAGCAAAAAGGACGGCGCCTCGTAGTCAACACGCGACAGCCAACTCTTCAGCAACATAGAGGTTTCAGAGTATTCAGAATTCTGGCATAACACTTGCCATAAAGACCCTTCACGATTATGACACAGGTCAAATAAGGCCTCTTCGCTGAATCCATGCCCATCATTCACAAACGGGCTTTTCAAAATGTTCGCAAGCGCCATATCATCTTGGGGTAAACACAAAAAACGCATAACTGCCATAACATCTTGAATCGCTTGCCGTGTCGCCAATTGAATACGATCAGGACCTTCAACAGCGACATTCCGTTGTTTTAGCGCACGAATAATTTCTCCTGATAGCGCGCCGCGATTACGCAATAAAATCAAAATATCACGCGCTTCAAGCGGCCGACCAGTACTCGGTAACACACAGCCCTCGGTAATTACACGCTGAATACTATCGGCAACATGCTCCGCCAGAACCGCATCTTTCGATGTAGTTACCTCGTATCGATCAATAGTCGGCCAGTCTATGTTAGACACAGCCTCTTCATCATCCGCTGCATCCGTCTTTTTTAAATCATCTTTCGACAAGAAGGTCAGCCCAACCCAACCAACATCACGGCGATGCGCTCGATGTTGTTGATATGCGCCCATTCCCATTGGATACTCAGTGAACACAGCATCGACCACATCCAATACCTCTGGCACGGTGCGAAATGAATCATCCAACGCCAATCTTGCAAACTGATGCCCGCGACTTAGCAACATATGCTCAAATGTATCAACCAGTGATTCAAATAAATCAGGCACAGCACCTTGAAACCCATAAATGGATTGTTTGACATCACCTACCACAAAAAAAGATCGTTGTGGCGTATCATCACGAATGAACAAATCAACTAGCTTTAAAATAAACAACCATTGTTCAGGGCTGTTATCTTGCGCCTCATCCACAAGGATATGATCGATCGTGTAATCCAAACGCTGGTGCACAAACGCTAATGCCATATCATCAGAAAATAGTGCCAAACTATGCAAAATCAAATCATGATAATCAAGCACGCCTTGCTCGGTTTTAAGTACGCCAAAATGTACGAGCACAGCCTGAACAATCTGCCAAAAATGCACATTAGCATTAAGCCAGCCATCATACGACTGACGCAGCTGTGTTTGATGCAGATGATAGGCAAACTCATCCATATCCGCCCCAAGTGCAGGGTATTTTTTCTTAAAATCAGCCGAAACAATTTTCTTACGAGGCTTGCCTTCGCGTGTCAGAAAAAGACTCGGCGCTAATCCTTGAACGGCCAGTGCCGCAGCCAATGTTTTATCCATCGCCTGATCAGATGCGGTCAATAACTCTGCCAACGTATTCACATCAATATCAGGTGCTATCGTTTCCTCGACATCTGCTGGAAAAGCACTTACCAATGCCTCTTGATAATGAGTGGGATCAGGGTAAGTCCGTTCCAAATGACGCACTTTATGCCAACGCGAAAAAGCATCACGCAAGCAATTTTCAAAGATATATTCACCCATCCATGTGGATACGCCTTCAATTGCCTCCGCAATTGCTTCTGTCGGAGGAGCTTCCAACACATGCGATAATGCCTGCATCAATAGTTGCTGCGCCTTGTCATCATCTAGCACATCGAAAAATGGAGGCACGCCAGCCTCGAACGGGAACTTTTGCAGCAAACTTTGGCAATATGCATGCAACGTCATAATTTTGAGAGTCTCGGGTGATTCCAGCAATGCTTCAAAAATGGCTGCGGCTTTCCCGCCTTCCCCAGACATATGCTCTTTCACCGCATCATCGTGCAGACGCTTTAACAACCGTTCACGCATTTCAACAGCAGCTGCTTTGGTAAAGGTAAGACACACAATATGACTAATGGGCGTGCCTTGATACAATATGGCAACAAGCCGATCGATCAGCACCTTTGTTTTACCGGTACCGGCCGAGGCTGAAACCCACACACTTGTGGCGGGATTAGATGCGCGTTGTTGTGCAAGAGTCATATAAAAATCATTATTTTAGCTTTATATGTTCACATTAACATGAACATGAGCCTTAAGGATCTACGAAAGCAGTTAGAACACTTCACGATTTTTAAAATAATCTGAAATGAGTATAGCGTGTCAAGCAAGCAAAATTTGAAATATCATCTTTTCTTTGCCTCACTCCACAATTCGAGCATGAATTCAAACGATTCTCCAGAAAGCGAATCTAACTCGTGCTCAGCAGCAACCGCTTTTAATGCAGCCATGCGCCACTTAAATTTCTTATTCACAATCGCAATTGTTTCATTCACATCAAAGCCAGAGTACATGCACAATGATATCGCGGCATGGAGCAAGTCACTGATTTCCTCTTGAACGCGCACGGGCGACTCATCGTTTCTCATAGCATCTTTAATCTCGGTACATTCACTTATAATTTGCTCAAATATCATCTCTTGATTTGGCCAATCAAAACCAAATGCAACAGCATCTTTTTCCAGAGCAATAAGCGCGCCAAGCACATCACTATTCACAAGCTTTTGTGTGCGCAATTCATGCCGACCACCCTCAAACGAAGTGCTCAAAAAGATATCAACACAGGAGATAGCTGCTTCAGCAGTAACAACGCGGGCACCCAAACAAATTACGTTCGCATTATTATGTGCACGGGCAAGACGTGCTTCTTCTATTGACTGACAAAGTGCAGCACGTATATGAGAAGATCGATTAGCCGCAATGCTCATGCCAATGCCAGTCCCGCAAACAAGAATTCCTTGGGCTGTCGGATCTGCCAACAAGCATCGCGCTACTTTTTGTGCATAGTCGGGGTAGTCAACGGATGCATTTGACACAGCACCTTCATCTGTTACTGAATGACCGGCAGCAAAAAGATGATCTATTAACGCTGCTTTTAAATCAACGCCTGCATGATCTGATGCAATATAAATCATACTATCTCGCTTATCATCACGCACTTTCTTCAAACTGCATTGTCTCAACCACATCCGCCAATTCATGCAAGACTGTCGTCAATAGCAGCTCATCGTCACCTTGTGCCATCAATCGCACTAAAGGCTCTGTCCCAGATGGTCGCACCAGCAAACGACCAGAAAGTCCTAGCGCCGTTTCAGCACGATCAATTGCTTTTGATAACGCCGGATCATCAAAATTAAGTGGTTTCTTAAGACGAATGTTGTGCAACTTCTGTGGAACGGGGGTAAAAACGCTTAGCAACTGACTGGCTTTTTGTTTTGTTTCTTGAATTAAACTTAAAATCTGAAGCGCTGCAATCAGTCCATCGCCAGTCGTACAATAATCACTCAAGACAACATGCCCTGACTGTTCTCCGCCAACGTTACACCCTTTTTCCTGCATCATAAGCGATACATTTCGATCACCAACAGCGGCCCTGAATAACGTCAACCCTTTACTTTCCAAGAAACGCTCAAACCCAAGATTTGACATCGTAGTCGCCACAACCCCATTTCCACGGAGCATCCCACGCGCGTGCCAACGTTGAGCGATAGCAGCCATCAATTGATCACCATCAACGACAGTTCCTTTTTCATCTACCAAGATCACACGATCAGCATCGCCATCAAGTGCTATTCCAATGTCTGCTTCGTGTTCCAACACTTTTGAAACAAGATACTCAGGATGCGTCGCGCCACAATTCGCATTAATGTTATCACCTTGCGGATCGTCGCCAATAACAATCACTTCAGCGCCTAATTCCCACAAAACACGCGGAGCCACCTTATATGCTGCACCATTTGCTGTATCAACGACGATCCTCAGACCATCAAGACGTTGACCCCGCGGAAATGTCGCTTTTGCAAACTCAATATAGCGCCCAAGCGCGTCGTCCAAACGCTTTGCTTTTCCGAATGCTGTTGCTGGCGGCAAAGCAGGAGGATTCTTAACGTAAGCCTCGATTGCCCTTTCATCTTTTGGTGTGATTTTTTGTCCGTCGCTTTTAAAAAACTTAATTCCGTTATCCGTATAGGGATTATGTGACGCTGAAATCATCACTCCCAAATCTGCACGCAAAGACCGTGTCAGCACAGCAATTCCCGGCGTTGGAATCGGACCCAGTAAAATCACATCAATACCCATGGTCACAAAGCCAGCTACCAATGCTGATTCGACCATATACCCAGACAAACGTGTATCTTTACCAATCACAACCGTGAACTTAGGGTGTCCTGCACGCGATCCTTCACATGAATCAATAAAGTGTTTTCCGGTTGCAATTGCTAACTGCAAGACAGCATCTGGAGTCATTGGCCATTGGTTAGCCTCGCCGCGAACACCATCGGTTCCAAACATTTTTTTTGGCATATATATTTTCTCTGTTTTTTATTATTCCGGTTTTATTGATTGTCATCCCCGCGGAGGTAGAGATCTATAAAGGTCGAGAAGCAACTTCTTAATTGTATTTTTACAAAAATATGCACGTCTTCAGCTCTAGATATTCACGGGTCAAGCCCGGAGATGACATTCTAAAAGTAAGTAATCGCAAAAACAACTAAGCCATCGGCACACTTGTACGCGGCAAATCATCCATCGATGTATCAGGCATTGGTGGCAACTCACCGCCTTCCAAAACAATTCTAATTTCATCGCCTGTCAACGTCTCGCGCTCAAGCAAAGCTGCAGCTAAGCGGTGCAGCTCATCCTTCTTATCTTTTAATAGCTTTTTCGTTTCCTTGTAGCACTTGTCAAGCAACGCGTTAATTTCATCATCAATCTTGCGTGCAATTTCTTCTGAATACGGCTTTATCATACCAGGATATTGGTCATCACGTGTGCTGTAGTTACGAAACCCAAGATTGTCCCCCAGACCACTTTCTGTAATCATATGCGTTGCATAATAGGTTGCAGCCTTAATATCTGACTGAGCCCCCGTTGTCACTTTTCCGTCACCAAAAATTAATTCTTCGGCAATGCGGCCGCCCATGGAAACTTTAATCGACGCAATAATCTTATCACGTGATTCTGACACGCGGTCACCCTCGGGCAATAATTGAACCATCCCTAAAGCACGACCACGTGGTACGATCGTTGCTTTGTGGATTGGATCCGAGTCCACCATATAATGCGACACAATTGCATGACCACCCTCGTGATACGCCGTTGTTTTCATCTCAGACTCAGTCATAATCAGCGTGCGACGTTCTGCGCCCATCATGATTTTATCTTTTGCCACATCAAATTCTGCTTTTCCAACGGCCAATTTACCACGACGCGCCGCAAGCAATGCCGCTTCATTGACGAGATTCGCAAGATCTGCACCTGAAAATCCTGGCGTTCCACGCGCAACAACTTTTGGATCAACATTCGGGGATAAAGGAACTTTGCGCATATGTACTTTTAAAATTTGTTCACGTCCCGTCACATCTGGATTCGGCACATTCACTTGTCGATCAAAACGACCTGGACGAAGCAATGCAGGATCAAGAATATCAGGGCGATTTGTAGCCGCAACCAAAATAATGCTTTGATTTTCTTCAAAACCATCCATTTCAACCAATAACTGATTTAACGTCTGCTCGCGCTCGTCATTACCGCCGCCGCCCATACCGGAACCACGTTTTCCACCAACCGCGTCAATTTCATCAATAAAGATAATACATGGCACGCTTTTCTTTGCTTGCTCGAACATATCGCGCACACGGCTTGCACCAACACCCACAAACATTTCAACGAAATCTGAACCTGAAATACTAAAAAACGGCACGCCTGCCTCGCCCGCAATGGCCTTTGCAAGCAATGTTTTACCTGTACCAGGAGGGCCAACCAACAATACACCTTTAGGAATACGCCCACCAAGACGCTGGAACTTTTGAGGATCTTTTAAAAACTCAACAATTTCCTCAAGTTCTTCTTTCGCCTCATCAATACCAGCAACATCTTCAAATGTAATTTTTGTTTGATTTTCATTCAGCAATCGCGCGCGTGACTTACCAAACCCCATAGCTTTGCTGCCACCACCTTGCATGTTGCGGTAGACCATATACCCGATGAATATAAGGGGAAGTATCGAAAGCAATTCCCAGATGTGACGCATAATAGAGGTGTCTTGCTCATACTGAGTAGCACGAAAACTAACGCCCTTCTCTGTCAGACGCTCAGTTAACTTAGCCTCACCAACCGCAACCACCTGATATTCTTTACCATCTTTTGATTTCACATGAAATGGAAGCCCCGTCACGTTGGGCTGAACCATTGTCACTTCAGCAACATTATTACCATCAACTTCACGTATAAAGTCTGAGTAAGCAATTGTCTTTAAAGCGCGTTTTGATGGATTATCAACAAGCGTTTGAAAAAGCCACATTCCGCTGGCAAATATAACAAACCACATAATGGCATTACGAATCATTGGGCTCAATGAAGTGTCTCCTGCTTTTTGTTTGCGCAACATATTTTATGACATGTATTGCGCGCACACTAAATTCTATCTACCTTATCATGATTCATTTGTTTTCAAAAGATGTGATTCGGGTTTTGCCGCGGTATCAAATTATAAAATCGAAACTTAATGCGGCACTTGCCACCACATTCACTCAGAACTACAATTTAATGCATAAATCAATCAAGAGGGATCACTCATGCACCCCACCATTTCATTCGAAGATTTTGAAAAAGTTGAACTCCGTTCTGGTACCGTTATAAAAGTCGAACCATTCCCACGTGCAAAAAAACCAGCGTATAAAGTCTATGTCGACTTCGGTGCAGAAATTGGTATCAAACAAACCAGTGCGCAAGTCACAGCGCATTACACCGAGGAGTCACTAATTGGTAGATCAGTGGTGGGTTGCGTGAACCTTGAGCCGCGCAATATCGCTGGTTTTATGTCAGAATTTTTATTGGTTGGCTTTGCGGATGCCGAAGAAAAAATTTGCCTCATAAAAGCTGATCCAAAAGTCCCTAACGGTCAGAAGTTATGTTGAATAATGACTTAATTCTCACCTACACGGGAAAGACAGCAATAAGCCGCATAACATTAAAAAATTAATTGCAAATAAGCATTGAGTAGCAAGATTTTAAGATTCGAGCCGCGCAGTTTGCTAATGCAAAGGAGCAGGGTAGATATCGCAAAAAGCTGCACTAATCAATGCTTAGTGAAAGTGAGATCACACCATTTCCATGCCGCCATTAACATGCATCGTTTGTCCCGTCATATGCCCTGCTTCATCTGACGCAAGATAAGCAACTGCTGACGCAATCTCCATTGGACTGCCCATGCGGCCTTGTGGAATCGCGCTAAGAATTTTAGCCTTAACTGCATCAGGCAAAACGTCAGTCATTGATGTTTCAATAAAGCCAGGCGCGACACAATTCACCGTGATACCACGTGTTGCAACTTCGTGCGCCAATGATTTTGAAAAACCAACCATGCCCGCTTTTGATGCACAATAATTTGTCTGACCAGGGTTACCTGCACTGCCCACAACGGAACTGATGTTAATAATACGGCCAAAACGACGCTTCATCATGTTCTTCGTCGCTGCGCGCGCCAAACGAAACGTTGCCGTTAAGTTAACATCGATGACTTCTTGCCAGTCTTCGTCTTTCATACGAATAATCAATGTATCGCGCGTAATACCAGCGTTATTGACAAGGATATCGATTTGCCCAACGGCGGCTTCGGCTTCAGCAAATAATCCCTCGACGGCAGCGACATCACTTAGGGAGCATGTAATAGCAACAGCTTTGACACCATAGGTTGATTCAATATTCGCAGCAACTTCAGCCAATACAGCTGCGCGCGTACCAGATAACACTACATCTGCACCTTGTTTTGCAAGCGCCTCTGCGATTGCCTGGCCAATTCCGCCAGTTGCACCCGTAACAAGTGCTTTTTTACCTTTTAATGAAAACATATTTTTGATCCTTTGCTATTTTATGGTACATCTTAAGATCAAGAGTTTAAAAATCAAGTCTCTAAATTCATTTAGGGCATATTTTTCAGTTTTAAGGACATTTAAATGGCATCGTATCAATACGTATATGTAATCAAAGAATTGCGCAAAGCTTACCCAGGCGGGAAAGAAGTGATGAAAGACCTCTGGCTGTCATTTTTGCCGGGTGTAAAGATTGGTGTTATCGGGCCAAACGGTGCGGGTAAATCAACGCTACTTAAAATCATGGCGGGCATTGATAAAGACTTTCAAGGTGAAGCATGGGCGGCTGAGGGCGCAAAAGTTGGCTACTTGGCACAAGAACCAGAACTTGATTCAACACTGGATGTTGTTGGCAATATCAAGAAAAATCTTGGTGAAACGCAACAATTACTAACCCGCTTTGAAGAAGTGAATATGAAATTCGCCGAACCAATGTCAGATGATGAAATGAACGCATTGATCACTGAACAAGGCGAATTACAAGAAAAAATTGATCAACTGGATGCTTGGGATTTAGATCGTCAAATTGATATCGCCATGGATGCTTTGCGTTGCCCAGCTGCTGATGCGTCCGTAGAACGTCTTTCTGGTGGTGAACGACGCCGTGTTGCGCTTTGCTCGCTTCTGCTACAAAAACCAGACCTACTACTGCTTGACGAGCCGACGAACCACTTGGATGCGGACTCTGTTGCATGGCTTGAACGCTATTTGCAGGATTACAAAGGCACCGTCGTTCTGATTACCCACGATCGCTATTTCTTAGATAATGTTGTTAGTTGGATTCTCGAAATCGATCGCGGTCAAGGATTCCCATTTGAAGGGAACTACTCTAGCTGGCTTGAACAAAAAGAAAAACGCCTGCTTATTGAATCAAAAGGTGAATCACATCGTCAAAGACAATTAAAGAACGAACTTGAATGGATCCGTCAATCACCAAAAGCACGTCAAAGCAAATCAAAAGCGCGTATCCAGGCGTATGAAGATTTGTTGAATGAAAAAGTTGATCAAGGCGCAGGTGACGGATCTATCTTTATCCCGGCTGGTGAACGTTTGGGCGATTTGGTTATTGACTGTGAACATGTATCAAAGGGTTACGGCGATCGATTGTTGATTGATGATCTGTCTTACAAAATGCCCCGCGGCGGTATTGTTGGTGTAATTGGTCCAAATGGCGCCGGCAAAACAACACTGTTTAATATGCTAACAGGAAAAATTCAGCCTGACCAAGGCGTTGTCAGAATTGGTGATTCCGTGCGATTAGGGTATGTAGACCAATCACGTGATACGTTGAATCCGAATAAAAATGTGTGGGAAGAAATTTCAGACGGCCTTGATATGATTGAACTTGGCAAACGCACTGTCGCAAGTCGTGCATATTGTAGCTGGTTTAACTTTAAAGGATCAGATCAACAAAAGAAAGTTGGGTCGCTATCGGGCGGTGAGCGTAACCGTGTGCATTTGGCAAAGATCCTGCGTTCAGGCGCGAATGTTCTGTTCTTGGACGAGCCGACAAACGACCTTGACGTTGAAACATTGCGTTCACTCGAAGAAGCTCTGCTAAGCTTTGGCGGTTGCGCGATTGTGATTACCCATGATCGATTCTTCCTTGACCGTATTGCAACGCATATTTTAGCGTTCGAAGGCGACAGTCACGTTGAATGGTTTGAGGGTAACTATCAAAGTTATGAAGAAGACCGCAAGCGTCGCCTAGGTGCAGATGCGTGTCAGCCACATCGGATTAAGTACAAGCCATTAACGCGGTAAGTTCTGCGGCAATTAACGTATTTGGAATCCCCCTTGTCGAAGCAATTCAGCAAGGGGATTTTTATACATTAAGTATAGACAATGAAGCACAACATTGATACTTATAGGAATATTAGTATGCAAATAGGATCTAAAATGTATCTATTCAAACAAAATTTCTTAAAATTAGATATTAAAAACGTTGCTGCAGCTTTGATTCTTTGTTTCAGTAGCTCAATCACCGCATTAGCAAACGCATCTGATACCTTGATGGAAGATTGTATAGAGCGCTGCAAAAGAATTGATGAAGAATGCGAACAAAAATTAACACAAGCTAGCCATGACTTTGACAATGCTTCATCTACAGAGATGAAATTTAGCATCATTTCACAGCCTATTCAAATTGACAGTGGGAACGAAGAGTACACAAACAGCCCCTACAAAAAGCCACACGCATTATCGTTTGGAATTTGCATGGGAAAAACGGGATTAGTAGAAAAATTTCTTTCAGCCGTAACAGATATTAATTCAGAAGATTTGGATGTCAGGGGCTGGCGACAAGACTACACAATGGCACATTTAGCCATACGCCCTCATTTTCCACAGTTTGACGTTTGTGTAGAACAACGACTGCGGATTATTGATTTATTAGCAAACAAAGGAGCAAACTTCAATCTTGTAAGACCAAGCCCATCTGTAGGCACATACACTTGGCATCCTCTTTATGATCATCCTGTATTCTCAAACTACCTAAAAAAGCATGAAGACATTGTATTACTTCAGTCCCGTGCGCTACTTTATGGTGGAGACCCTCTTAAAGGTCAATTAGATTTTGCTGACTTAGAATTTGATTCTAAAAGATACAATGACTATTACTCTAAAATCTATCGTATTGCTCTTTCAATGTATCTTAAATTGGAAGATGCATCTGACGTCATTCAACTTACACCACATACAATAAAAAGATTTAATGATGAACTAGAAAAGCATTATGCAAAAAACGGGAAAGATGCTCCTTTTATTCCTTAAAATAGCAGCAACTTATCAAGAAAAGTGATAGTGCTTAATGCATTGTCACTTCCCCAATCGTGCTTAATCGACTTTCCCATGCTTTCCCTAAGTCGTTCATTTTTTGCTGAAAAGTTACATCGCGTTCAAATCGACGCCCCTTTGAATCAAGCGGCACTGAACCAAAATCAGCTGATCGCATAAAGCACCTATCCAGCGCCTCCCCCGAAAGCTCTGGCACCGCCGCTGCAACCTCGGCCATCGCATTTAAATCACCCATGCAATACAAAACGGCATCGCACCCCGCAGCAACCGCACGGCTTGCTCGTTGTGTATAACTACCTGAAAGCGCTTTCATACTGATACAATCACTGATCAAAAATCCTTTGAACCCAATCACGCCGCGTATCACATTTTGAATCACAATTGATGATTCCGTCGCACAATAATCAGGATCAATCTTTGAATAAATAATATGCGCTGTCATCCCCCAGGGGTGCACCGGCAATGATTCCAATGCCATAAAGAATGCCAAAAAATCAGTCATTTCCAATGTTTTTTCATCCGCATTAATCACAGGCAATTTTTCATGGCTATCCGCATCAGCACGACCATGCCCCGGCAAATGCTTAATCACCGGCATCACGCCATTTCGATTGTGGGCATTGATCGTCACGGTTGATAGCGTCGCCGCTGCATCACCTTTTTTTGAAAATGCGCGATCACCAATAATGGGATCAGAGCCATCAAACAACAGATCAGCACACGGCGCGCAATTCGTATTAACACCCAAATCACGCAGCTCTTGAGCAATTAAGGCATAATTTTCAAACACCAAATCGCAGGCTTGATATGGGCTTGTTTGATATAAATCACCGAACAAATGCGCTGGCGGGTTTGATCTAAAATACGGCGGATACAGGCGCGCAACTCGGCCGCCCTCTTGATCGATCAGAATTGGCACATCATCATGCGTAAGCGTTGATTTAAGATCCTGCACTAGGGCCCGAATCTGGTCAGGATTTTCGCAATTACGGCGGAACAAAATAAATCCAAGCGGTTGCACACGCTCAAAAAAGGCACGTTCTTCTGGCAAAAGAGTTGCGCCCTTAAGGCCAAAAATAACAGCTTTCATGATGATTCCTTTTATTACCTGCTCAGTTCAGACACAAGATACTGATTGTTACTATTTTTTATCGTACATTTCATATCGTTCTTTTTCTATTACAACAAGCTTATGCAAGTCAGCCGATTTTTTACACTTTAATGTTTTAATTAACGATTTTTGATGTTGAACATAGAAATTCTTTACAGCATCCGTATATTGCTGAATAACGCCTAAAAAGCCATCATATTCACCATTATTAATATCATTTGCCCCATGACCACTTATACAGAAGGTAGTGCTTAATAATTCACATGCAAATTTGTCATGACCACCTTGTCCGTCATAACGCAAGAGCTTGTCATTCTTTAATGCCTTAAAAATGCTGTCACGTGTGCATTTTTCCCCATTTCTCAGCTTACGTAAGATAGGGTGATAAGTTTTCTTCACATAATCACAGGCGTTAGAAAAAAACAATTCCATTGATTTATCATCATTGCTATTTGTTTGCGCATTCAATTCTTTGAAAGCAATTGGATATGCTTTTGTTATGTGATCGTAGGCATTTACAGACTCAATTCCTGCAAAAGAAGAACTTGTCAACAAACCCAAAAAGCCAAAAAACTTAAATATCACCACGTTATACCCATCCATTTTAATAAAACATTAGCCTTAATTTAAAATACAATTGTTTTATGAAAGAATCTACATATTTGACTGTTTGTGGTTTAACGCCAGCCAGGCTATTATCATTTTACCGAAATGAACATTTGAGTATCACTTTGTTAGAAAATTTTGAGTTTATAGAACCCGTCAAAGGCATACCTGATTATGCACGTCTGGTGTTAGTTAATTTAACAAAGATTAGTGCAGAAGAGGTGATATCTTTTGAAGCATATTTGGATGCAAACGAACACTTTAGACTGAAAAACATAACAAACACAGAAAAACGTCATACGTTCGTTGTGTGCCGTTTTGTTACAAAGCAATTGATCGCTGAATTCTCTAGGCTAGATCCATTCACACTGAATTTTCAATACACAGAACGCGGCAAACCGTATCTGGCGGCACCAGGCGTGGAATTCAATATTTCGCATTCCGGTGATTTCGCCCTTATAGGTGTCAGTCACCACAAGATCGGCGTTGATATTGAAAAGATGAAGCCTAATCGTAACTTCCAAGGGCTGGCCGAGACTGTATTATCAAAGGATGAAAAGGCTTGGGTGTTTGAACAAGATACAGAACGACGGTTTTATCAACTGTGGACCCTCAAAGAATCGCGGCTTAAATGCGATGGTGATGGCTTGGCTGGGCATTATCCAGCAGCAATGTTTGATCCCGAAATGGGGTGGAGGTATAATGACTATGAAATATATTTTCATGCCTTCGAACAATACATCTACACAATTTGTATTAACGCAAAGGATTAACCCATGAACAAAAACACCATCCACGAAATGTTCACACGCTTTCAAAAGCAAAATCCGCATCCGGTGACAGAACTTGTTTATACAAATCCGTACACGCTGTTGATTGCCGTTCTGCTGTCGGCACAAGCAACCGATAAAGGTGTGAACAAAGCAACGGCAGGATTATTCGCAGCTGCAGATACGCCCCAAAAAATGCTGTCTCTCGGGCTAGATGGTGTATATACACACATCAAAACGATTGGTTTATGTAATACAAAAGGCAAAAACATCATTACGCTTTCGCAACTTCTTATTGATAACCATGAAGGACAAGTGCCTGATTCGCGCGAAGCGTTAGAGGCTCTCCCCGGTGTTGGACGAAAAACAGCGAATGTCGTCTTAAATGTAGCTTTTGGCCAACCAACCATGGCTGTCGACACACACATTTTTCGCGTTTCCAATCGAACGGGGTTGGCGCCAGGAAAGACCCCCCGCGCGGTTGAAGACCTATTACTAGAGCGTATCTCGCCCGAGTTTGCCGAGCATGCCCATCATTGGCTGATCTTACATGGTCGCTATACATGCAAAGCACAAACACCAACGTGTCAGGGGTGTGTTATTCGTGATTTGTGTGATTATGCGCATATTCATTTTAATCTGACAAATCCGTAAAACATGATAGCATAATTATTATCCACCTATCATATGTACTTTAAAGTTGGTATTTTTATGTTCTTAAAAATAATTTGCACTTTTATCCTGTTAGCTAAGGCGATTCCATCACTATCTGCAAAAACTTGGCCTCAACTGGATAAGAACAATAAGCAGGAATGTCTCCAAATCCTCAACATGGCTGAGTCTGTATTTCATTCTTCCGACACACACGTATATAAAATCACTAAAAGCATGCTCAACAGTAATATAGAGTTGTTAATTGAGAATAAAGAATATGATTTTAGAGAGAGTTGGAAAACTTTAAAAGTTAATGATAAGATTTTTGAAACAATTACTGCTCCTTGCCGACGGGCTGGCAAATGTTATCCTTATGAGTTGCATGAAATCCATTGGCAGCGCGATTGCATTGAGGGTTTTCGTTTTGTCCTGTGTGAAGGAACGCTTAGTGGTGCTACCAGCTATGACCTATATTCAATTGAAGACTCTCTTTCCCAAAAAGACTTTATCGACCAGAGAAAAGCTCGTTCTCTTAAACCCATTTTCTCTGGATCTTGGCAACCACCCATAATGCTTCAACATATTCCATCACAGAAAATTTGGGCTATTGACGTAGGAAATTCATACCACACCCTAAGCGATTGGAACGTATATATTGCTGGATCAAATGCATCAAAACGGCATTGCACTGTACATTTTCGGCCCAGTATTAAGAAATCCTGGGATTGGTTACCTAAACCAGCACGACAATTAGCTCTCCTTCTTGATGGCACCTTGGGAAATGGAGATGGAGATGGGTCACTGCGGCAAACACATCGATTAAGATCGGTTATTAACCAAACCTGGGCAAATGTTGCACGCAGGCCATGGGTAATAGGCAACGCTTATAATTCACGAGCAGAAGTTGATCTTGGGTTAATCAATTGGTCGCAAAAGAACAAGAAATTTCTAGCACATTATCAAAAGATAATTCAACAGTATCCGAAAGCTGAACAAGCGCTTGCGACGTATTATAAGAATCAATTTCAATTAACAAAAGAAAAGTCAGAACGTTTGGCAAAATACGTTCTGGATTGGGCGTTTAGAAGCTATTTTGTTTTCCCAAGGTCAACATCTATGAACAACCAGGACACTCAAATAGTAAATCCATGGAATGATAAATGAATGCACTGACTGAGAGGAGCATGCCCATCATTGGCTGATATTACATGGCCGCTACACATGTAAAGCACAAACACCAACGTGTCAGGGCTGCATTATTCGCGACTTATTTGATTGTGCGCATGCTCGCTCTGAGAATAAAAAAGGGAGTGTTCAGTGAACTGTGTCAGTTTCATCATCTTAACACTTTACTCCTAAC
>JANRCF010000037.1:0-1378 GCA_030727085.1 Alphaproteobacteria bacterium
AAACCTTGTATGAATTCTGATCAAACTTACCACCAGCGTGTAGTTGCGTCATGATAACTTCTGCAGCAGAAACACCCATTTCTTCGTGAATACCTGTGGGGATACCACGACCATTATCACGCACGGATACCGCACCAGTAGCTTCGATCGTCACAACAATTTTATCACAATGACCTGCCAAGGCTTCGTCGATCGCATTATCAACAACTTCATAGACAAGGTGGTGTAATCCAGTTCCGTCATCTGTGTCACCAATATACATGCCAGGTCGCTTACGGACAGCGTCCAGACCTTTTAAGACTTTAATCGAATCTGCATTATAAGTTGGAGCAGTTTGCGTCATAGCGCATATTATCCTTTCTGAATAAAAGACGGTGCTACATGAAAAAAAGAAGCACCTCCATCGAGTGGTGAAAACAACTCCTTATCGGTGCCAGTCATCAACGCGTGGAAAGAGCCTTTGTTTGTTTTTGAATCATGTAACAAACGGATCTGCTCAAACAATACCACACGGTGGTGAAAATCGAAATGAGAAACGCATTCATCGAACAACATTACGATCAATTTATCATCCCATTCGAGACGATTTTTCAAAAATGCGAAGACAACACCCATAAGTAGAATTTTCTGCTCACCTGTGGAACACGTTTCTCCGGCTCCCTTTTGTGGATGAATGACACCAAAGTCACTGCGATGAACACCAATATGTGTCATGTGTGTTTCGCGATCTCGGGTGCGGCTGTCGCGCCATTGGGCTTGCAGCCAGTCTTCCCACTCAATAGCTTTCTTGCTTGTTATCGTTGGCTCTATATCACCAAGGTGAATACATCTAAATTTTGGAAAAAGCGGGCATAAATCAAGTGCAGCAGATTCAAGTCTTACTAATAATTCATGACGGGCAAACGCAATGGCCACCGCAAGCTCTGCCATTTTAGCCTCAAGTACACTTAACCACCGATCATCATGTGTTTTATAAAGAAGTGCTAGGCGTTCTTTAACTGCAGTTTCATAGTCCATAAGGCGATCACTATGCAAGGGATCGTACGAATACACCATACGATCTAGAAATCGCCGCCGAGCCTTGCTTGAGTCCACAAACAAACGATCTTGATCGGGCGTTAACCAATGTACAGACAACCATTCACTAAAAGCAGTTGCACTTTTGACAGGTTCACCTTGAATTTTATTAATACGCTTATCACCCACCAAAGCGGAAGCTAACCGCACATCGTCTGAGAGCGTTAAACTTGCTGCCCAAGGGTTCGGCTGATCAAATTGCGTAAGAGAGCTAAGCTTAACGCTGCGAAGCCCCCTGCCCGGCGTAAAAAATGAAATCGCCTCAAGGATATTTGTTTTACCAGCACCATTCGCACCGTAT
>JANRCF010000037.1:1388-13507 GCA_030727085.1 Alphaproteobacteria bacterium
GGTTCTGGCGTCAGTGCAACATCAATGGCGTTGTGGTTTCGAAAATGGCTAAGTGTTAGCCGTGATAGGTGCATATGATTACACCACTTGTTTGTCGTCCTCGGGCGTGACCCGAGGATCTAAAAAAATAAATACATTATTGCATTTAGTAAGGACTACGTTCAGTTTCAACTAAACTTCCATTGGCATCAAAATAAAGATCATGTGCGGATTACCAACAGGTTGAATCACAAGTGATGAATCTGAATCAAGCAACAAAAGTTCCATCTCTTCAGTATTAATCTGCTGAGCCACTTCCATCATATAACGCACGTTAAAACATACATCTACTTTATCAGTATAAGCAAAATCAACGTCCATTTCTTCAATCGCACTACCATAGTCTTGACTAACAGCAGACAACGTCGCTTGATTATCGCATGCACTTAAACGAATCGCACGAAGCTTATCATTGGTTACAACCGTACCTACACGGTCAATGCTTTCAGCAAATGACTTTGTCGGAACAATCAATGACTTATCATTTTCAACCAAGATAGCTGCTTGATACTCAGGGAAAGTTCCCTCAACAAGACGCGCTGTCAAAACAGCATCATACCCTGCCCCTTGAACATTAAATTCAACACGCGTTGATGATAATCCAATTTGAATTGGCGCTTCTGCATCATCAAGTAATTTACGAATTTCTTGAACTGTTTTGCGTGCAATAATAACTTGCGGCATATCTTTAACACCTTCTGGTGCCTCACATTCAACACATGCAAGACGGTGCATATCTGTTGCAACTGCTCGTAAGTATTGCACGCCAGCTTCTTCATGCGCATGGAAATGGATACCATTCAGATAATAACGTGTTTCTTCAACAGCCATACAAAAACGCGTTGCATCAATAAGATGTCTAAATACGGGTGCTGGCAATGTAAAACGATGCGTAATTTCACTTTGAACAAGCTGTGGAAAATCTTCAACAGGCAAGCAACCCATATCAAAACGTGAACGGCCAGACACGATAAATAAGCGCGATCCATCATCACTTACAGTAAGATCAATTACCTTTTTATCATTTAGTTTTTTCACAATATCATGCAGTAATGACGCTGATACACATACAGAACCCGCAGCTTTCACCTCGACTGGAATACGTTCAATCAAAGCCATATCCATATCTGTTGCTGTCACAGATAATTGACCATCAACAGCATGCAACAAAACTGTGCTTATAATTGGCACGGTTGTTTTTTTTTCAACAACGCTTTGTCCGTGACCAAGAACTTTTAAAAATGGGGCCTTTTCAACTGAGATATGCATAAACGATTCCATGTTTGTTTTGTTAAATGAGTACCACTATTCGTACCACATCAAAGGTGATTGATGCCAGTGGGTTTTAAATCTTACCCAAACAAGCCTGGTAAAATCTTTCCTATAGCTTTTGCTGCTTCCCCGCCAACTTTATCAGCCATTTTTCCATTAGCTTTTCCACCGAGTTGCTCTGCCACCTTCTTTTTTACAACATCTTTCGCACGATCAGCCAATTGATTCGCCGCCAGCTGAAGCAATGCTTTTTGTAATTGATCCATATCTAACGCAAACTGTGGCTGATCAATTGAACCTGTTATATTAATAGCAAGGTTTGGTAAATTTTTTACATCACGAACAGTCAAAATTGAATTAAGCGCCAATTTCCAGTTCGGCAAATCTACAGTTCCGGCACTCTTAATTGCGCCTTCGTTCATATCAATTTCAAAGTTGCGTGTGTTCGCTACGCCGTTCGTTAATTTAACATCACCACGCACGTGATTAAACCCCATATCAGCTTTACGATCAAATGATGCTTTTAATTTTGTTAAACCACCAATATCTTTTGTCGTTTTTAAATCAGCCATGAATTGTTTAATGTCAACACCCTCAACAACAGTCTTGCCAACATCCAAATTAGCGACGCCACCTAAATGATTAATAATAGCATGCATGGATGTTGTCTTTGTTGTAATAGCTGCTGAAATATTTAATGTGCCTGCCTTAAGAGCGGATCCCTTTACACCAGGTAATTTTAGCACATTCATATTGACTAGCTTTACATCCGTAGTAAGCTGTCCTGATTTGCTGTCAAGCTTACCAGTTACGGTAGCGCCGCCATCAAATACATTTGCTGATAGCTGCTTTATTGTTGCCAAGCCATTGTTAAGAATTAAATGAAGCTTAACCTTCGCTGCATCAATATCATTAAGGCTTAATTTATCAATTGAGAGAGACACATTTGCATTCATTGATTGCAGAGCACTTAGATCAATAGGATCTTTAGACCAACGTTCTTGTGATGACTTTTGCGCTGATTCATGATGTGACTTAGCATTCGGTGAAGTTTTTGTATTAGCTGTTTTCGTCCACGCTTTATCATCTACTTTTGGCAGAACAAGATCTGCGGTAACCATTGGCTTGGCTTGACTCAAATCAACACCAATTGTACCAGTAGCGTTTAATATATTTGATGTTAATGCTACACCCAGCGAACCTACATTCTTTTCAGTATTAAAGGTTCCCTTCCCCGTTAGATTAATGTCTGCAACTTTTGCTTTTAATGTATTAATTGTAGCTACTTTATCACGTATAGTCGCATCCACATTAAATTGAACACCTTTCGCTAGATCTATTGTCTGCGTGCCAAGTTGAATTTTCATCGGCACTTTTATCGCGTCGGATGATGCTTTAATTAAGAAAGCGCCGTCTTTATGTTTACCTGAAAGTGTAACTGCGCCTTGCATTCCCTTTTCTTGCATTACCGCACACTGTGCATCCAATGTACTCGGAAAACCATTAACAAAAGCACCACCTTTAATCGTACCATTTACCTGAAGACCATCAATATTTGCGCCAGCTTTCATGTCAAAACCATGCGTAAAACTAAAACCACCACTAAGATTAATCGCCTTAATTTCTGTTTTCTTGTTTGTCTTTGAATCAATTAAGGTAACAGAACCATCAACAACAGAAGCTTTTGTAATATTTAGGGATAAAGCTTCGCTTCCTTCATTTTTTGGTTTATTAGATTGCTGACGTCCTTTTTTATCATTTTTGCTCGATGAATCATTTGTGTTTTTTCCAGATAAATTTACTGAGGCAGAGAAGCTATCTTTTGTATCATTTGTTTGCTTAGTGACAGAAATAACAGGCTCAATTAACTCAACGCTTCTAATAGAAATTTTCCTGCTTAAGAGTGGCAGAAAATCAATGGCAAACGACAACTGTTTAAGCTTAGCCAGAGGTTCAGCATTTTTTACCTGCAGATCATCCTGATTTTTAATAGATACCTGAGCAACGCTAAGGTATGGTCTTGGCAATAATGACAATTTAATGTCTCCATCTATTGCTATGTCAAAATTTGTTTGCTTGTTTATCAGCTCCAACAAAGGCGTCTTGTATGAATTCCAATTAATGAACGATGGCACAACAAGCGCAACAATAATTATTGCAAAAATTACTGTAAAAACGCGAAATATAATTTTTTTAGACATGCTATGTTTGGCTTTATTTTATGTTGCTTATATTGTTGTATCTAAAAAGTAGTAATTTTAAAAGAGGAAACATCGACAGAAAAACCTAGAAGAATAAAATTTACGCTGTTAATAATTTATTAACCTAACTGTCTCACAATAAAGATAAGGATTCATGTAAATTGATGTTAAATTAATGAAAAAATCAGCCATAAAAATTAAATACATGTTAGTTTCATTGCTTGTTGGAGCAGCTTATGCACAACAGCAACAAACGCTCGTTATCTCAGCACCTCCGATACCTGGAACAGTATTTTCTCCTCCTGTTGCCCCTGTTCCTGGCGCCATACCCGCACCAGGAGCACTTACTTCAGGGGGGGCAGCATCACAAACGACACAACCTTCGCTTGAGCCGTCAGTTTCTGATCTTCCTGCGACATATACATTTAGATCAAGCTGCATCACAAAAAGCTACAAAGACGCTGTCTACGGTGATTTAATCGAGCCAACACTTGTTAAAAATACTGACGGCACTTACACACTGCATGCATCATGCCGCAATGGTGTGGGTGTACCTACCATTAATACGACACTCGTTTTAACACTGACAGTTCGAAACATTAATAATAATGGAATCAACGTCCGCACCATTAGTGTCAGAGGAAAAGTTGGCGATAAATTACGCAACTGCGCAGATATATCAAATGTAAACGGCAACATTGTTTGCACACCAGCTGCACCTAAAGTAAAGCGATAGACTTTTTAAATTCATATAAATATTTTATTTTCAACCTCGTTTGATGCTAGAATATGTTTTACACATGCATTAACATGTTCTAGTTTCAATAATAAATGTGGATATAACAAATATTTCGGGGAATTAAAATGTCATTTACCATTACACAATCGGCGGCAACCCGAATCAATCATTTAGTGATCGATGAAAAAGAGAATTCGTTCTTTAGAATAAGCATTACAGGCGGCGGATGCTCAGGGTTTCAATATAATTTTATTTTTGATGATGTAATAACACCTGATGATCAAGTCTTTGAACACTACAATACTAAAATTGTCATCGATGATATTTCACTTGGCTTAATTGCTGGTGGTGAACTTACATTTACAGAAGATTTAGTTGCTTCACGTTTTGTTATTACAAATCCAAATGCAACCGCAGGTTGCGGATGCGGAAACTCCTTTACGCTATAAAAAAACATTCTTTCCTTTTGGTAATAATTTAAATATGACATATGGCACGCTTGACAACCTGATTGTCCTAAAATCACAACAAAAAAGACTCTTTGGCCTTGATATTGGTGATCGACGCATTGGTGTTAGTGTATGCGACGCTACGTGGCTTATTGCATCACCACTTACGATGCTAGACCGAAAAACAGACTGGAAGGCACAGCTGCACAAACTCTTAAAACAATATCCTGTAGGTGGATTTGTATCAGGCTTACCGCTTTTAATGAATGGCGACGAAGGCCCTCAGGCCAAAAAGGTAAAAGAATTTATCGAAACACATATATTTCCATTCAATACTCCTGTCTATCTTTGGGATGAACGTCTTTCGACATGTGCTGCTAACCGTGCATTAATTGAGGCCGACATGTCACGTATGAAGCGTAAAGATAATGTCGACAAAGTGGCAGCCAGCTTTATCTTACAAGGCGTTTTAGACAGATTACGTATTATGCCAAATACTTAATTGGACATATTTTATGTTAACATATTATTCACGAATTACATTGTAGAATTACACTGTGGTAAGGGGAGAATTGAATGTCCATTTCATATACATTTGATGAGAATAAAAAAGATCTAACAAAAAACCCAGCAGGCACAAAGGGGTTCGCGTTTGTTGAATTCTCTGCTCCAACTGAAGATTTGAGATCCTACCTTAAAGCAACTCTGCTTCGCTTTGGTTTTCAATGTATTGCGCAGCACAAAAGAGAAGAAATCTTTTTATATAGACAAGGACAAATCCATTTTTTAGTGAACTGCGAATCAACAGGGCATGCAGCGACATTTGCACGAGAGCACGGCATTTGCGCTTCATCTATGGGTTTTTGGGTAAACAATGCAGCAGCAGCGCATCAATACTTAGTCAGTAACGGTGCGATCCCTTATAAATACACGACACCCTACAATGTGCCCTCTATCCATGGAATTGGTGATAGCTTACTTTATTGCGTTGACGGTGATTCATTAGATAATTTTTTTGAGTCTGAATTTACTTATTTTAGTGGAACTAACATCCCCCCTATCGGTCATTCACTTCTTATGATTGATCATTTAACACACAATGTTTACAACGGAAAAATGGATCATTGGTGTGGATTTTATCAAACGCTCTTTAATTTTCAACAAATACGTCACTTTGACATTTCAGGAAAGAAAACGAGTTTAGTAAGTAGAGCACTAATTAACCCTTGCGGAATGATCCGCATTCCGATCAATGAATCAGGTGACGAGAAATCTCAAATAACAGAATATTTAATTGATTATAAAGGTGAAGGTATTCAGCATATTGCACTTACAACATCAGATATTGTGTCATCCATTGATGCGCTGACAAAAGCAGGCATTTCTTTCATGGAAGTACCATCAACGTACTATGATATAATTGCAGAACGGTTCCCAGAAAGCGGTTTGAACTTAGACACACTGTCGCGTCATCACATCTTGATTGATGGTGAATATGATAGTGAATCAAAAAAGCTGCTTTTACAAATATTTACCAAAAATCTATTTGGCCCAATATTCTTTGAAATCATAGAACGCCATGGGCATAATGGATTTGGTGAAGGGAACTTCACTGCCTTATTCGAAGCAATTGAACGTGACCAAATAGCACGCGGTTTTCTAACTTAGAAAAACCTAGTGAAGTTCCTCACGATATGTGCGTTCACGTCGTTCATGTCGCTCTTGTGCTTCAATACTTAACGTCGCAATTGGACGTGCATCAAGTCGCTTCAAACTAATTGGCTCTCCAGTTTCTTCGCAATAACCGTAACTTCCATCTTCGATTCTCAAAAGTGCATCGTTGATTTTATTAACAAGTTTGCGTTCTCGATCACGTGTGCGTAATTCAAGCGAACGCGCAACTTCGTTACATGCAAAATCAATCACATCTGGCTCTTGATTTGCTTTTTCTTGCATTTCGTAAATCGTTTCTGAACTTTCTGTAAGTAACTGCTCGCGCCAATCCACGAGTTTATCACGAAAGTATTCTAGACATTCGTCAGTCATAACATCATTGTCAGTAAATTGTGATGGTTCACTTAAACGTGTAGCTAGGGCCATAATCTGTTGCTCCATACTGTTATTGTTTACATAATTTTAACTAAAATACGTTATAAATTCAACAGAAGAAGTGATGGTTTTGTTATTTTTTAAAAAATTTGCTAAAATTTTATGTAAATTATTACAAGAAACTCAAAATGTACATTTTACATCAAAATGCACACATATTTTGAAACAAATTGCAACAAAATGAATCTCGCTTTACATTATTCCATAGCTATCTTGGATTAATTCATATTCTCGTGGATTAAACATCTGATAATGCCACCACTCATTGCGATAAAAGTCAAATCCTGCAGTCGTCATTATGCCTAATAACACGTATCTATTTTGCTCAACCGCTGCCGGCAAAGGAGCTCCATGATGAGATTGTTCAGTGAAATCATCAAACGGCGTTCCCATGTCTAGTTCCACACCATTTACGTCAATCAAAGTTAAATCAATAGCAACTCCACGCGTATGCACAGAGCCTTTTGTCGGCGGCATTATATACATGTCATTTGGACAGATATTCCAAAGCGCTTCTTGAGCGGCCTGCGGCCTGAATGCATCAAAAACCTTAAAGGTATACCCTTGCTTAGCCGCCAATAGAATTGCCTTTTCAAAAAGTTTAAGCGCATCTCTATGGATCAAACAAAGTGAGCTGTTATAAATGACTTGTCCTGTAAAGTTATTCGTCGTGGCATAACGTATATCCATCGTGATTGGGTGTGTAGATTCATTAATTTCAACAAGCATAGGCGAATCCTTAAGTTAGATGACAAGATGCGGTATTATTTTACCGTAAGTAAATGTCGCATTTTCCTTGACCACCACCATAACATATGTCTATATAATACAATACATAAAGTAAACTATTTGGATTGAAAGAATGGATAAAACAACCCAGTCGCTTCGTGCCCAAGATGTTAACAAGAAATGGATCTTGATCGATGCTCAAGACCTTGTACTTGGTCGTCTTGCTTCACTTGTAGCTAACCGCCTACGCGGAAAACACCTCGCTTCTTACACACCTCACGTTGATTGTGGCGATCATGTCGTTATAATTAATGCTGAAAAAGTTCACCTTACAGGTAAAAAGCGTGAAAATAAAAAATTCTACTGGCACACAGGTTATGCTGGCGGTATTAAAGAACGCACAATGGCGCAAATTCTTGATGGCAGATTCCCAGCGCGAGCGATTGAAAAAGCTGTAGAACGTATGGTTCCGCGTGGCCCACTTGGTCGCCAGATTATGAGCAACTTAAAAGTGTATGCTGGTACTAATCACCCACACGAAGCACAAAACCCAACAGTTTTCGACGTTGCGAGTCTTAATCGCAAGAACAAACGGAGTATCTAGTTTATGACGAAAATAACATTAGATAATTTAAAATCAGCAACAGAAGGTGCAGTTGCAGGCGAAGCTTCAGTTGCAACACCTACGGTAGCTCTTCCAAAAGTTAAAAAGATTGACGCACAAGGTCGCTCTTACGCAACAGGTAAGCGTAAGAATGCTATTGCTCGTGTTTGGATTAAACCAGGCCTCGGCAAAATCATGGTAAACGGACGCGCTTGGGAAGCATATTTTGCACGCCCAGTTTTGCAAATGATCATTAACCAGCCGTTTAAGGCTTCCAATCGTGCTGGTCAATATGATGTGTTCTGTACAATCAGCGGTGGTGGTTTATCAGGTCAAGCTGGTGCACTTCGCCATGGTATTAGTCGTGCATTGGTTCATTTTGAACCAGACCTACATACTGTATTAAAGCAAGGCGGATTTTTGACACGTGACAGCCGTGTTGTTGAACGTAAGAAGTACGGTCAAGCGAAAGCTCGTAAACGCTTCCAGTTCTCAAAACGTTAAGTTTTGCAAACATACCCCGGAAGATTTTATTTTTCGGGGTATTTTATTCTCTTAGTATAAAGAGGTTAACTATGCTCTCTCCCAATCACAAAGCACGCAATTGTGCAATCCTATTTCTATTATTGTCGCTTGTAATAACACTTTATTGTGTTGGATTTATCAGAGTTGGTGGAAGCCCCATTCTAAACTAAGAAGTATTACACCCATCCTAAAATAACCTATTTGATTTTAAGACGCAATTTTGTCCACCTAACGCCATTTTTAGCATCCTTAAAATAGCGAGCAATATACGGTTTGAAAAACCAATTTGTTGACCAAAACTGCAACCTGAAATTTAAACATTTTGATTCATGATGGGTATAGATGAACGATCCAACAAAAAATAAACACCTTATTTATTTTTTAGCAGCGTTATCCGCAGGTATGTTAGGCGTTTCATTTGCAGCAGTTCCACTCTATCGTCTTATTTGCCAAAAAACAGGTTTTGGTGGCACTCCGCAAGTTGGCTTATTCAACGTTGAAGCACCTAAAGATGATCATTACGTTCGTGTTAAATTTACAGCCTCCACGCACCGTGATTTACCCTGGCATTTTATTCCCAAACAGCATGAAACCATTGTAAAAATTGGTGAACCAAAGCTTGTTTTCTATCAAGCTGAAAATCGAAGTCATCGTCCTATTATTGGCATGGCCACGTATAATGTTAGCCCAGATAAGGCTGGTATTTTCTTTGGTAAAATTCAATGTTTTTGCTTTGAACAACAAAGAATTGAGCCAGGTCAAATACTCGACATGCCCGTTCTTTTTACGGTTAGTCCGGATATATTAAAAGATCCGTTGACAAAAGACTTAAAAACATTAACCCTATCTTATACTTTTTTTGAATACACACGCTAATGAATAAAAAAAGCCTTCACACAATACGCTCATTTGCGAAGTCACTCTTACTTTCGCTTACGCTTCATTTGGCGTGCGGTGTCACCTCTTATGCTTTATGGCATGCTATGAAAGCAGCCTCTTTATCACACAATAAACTTAAAAAAGGTGAGTTTTTAACAGCATCCGTTGAGTTTATCGCACATCCCACTACCCAATCAGATCCAATTCAAGTAAGTACAAGTAAAACTAATATTGCTCAGCAAAAATTGCATCTGATTGCACGTCAAAAAACAAGAGTTCACAGTATAGCAACATCTAACCAACAACAAATAGGATCAAGCTTGTCTGATATCGTTCCGAGTCCAGAAAACAAGCATCCCCTGTACCCTGAAGAAGCACGATTAATTGGAAAGGAAGCATTGTGCATCATGAAAATTAGTATTGCGCCAGATGGTCACATACACATGATAAACCTTGAAAATGGCACTAAGAATTGCCCTGCTGTGTTTGTGCGAGAAGCAAAAAAAACTATTTCAGCATGGCGTTTTTCGCCACATAGATCTGGTTATATAGAAAAAACTGTTCCTATTAAATTTAAGTTGGATTGATGGAATAAACATCATCCAAAGTTTTTTGTATTAATAACTTCATCCTCTGATGCATAAAACCGATAATTTCCTCGACCCATTTGCTTGGCTTTATACATTGCTTGGTCAGCACGCTCGAGCAGCTCTTGACTACTACTTGCATTTTGTGGAAACAAAGCAATGCCAACACTTGCATTAATATTGAGCTGCTGATTATTATAGAAAAATGGCGCCGATATATTATAAACAATACGTTGAGCAATATTTGCAACAACATCTGTATCGTCAATCTCTACGAGTAGAATGCTAAACTCATCCCCACCCATACGGGCTACCGTGTCATTGCGCTTTACACAGTTCCGAAGACGCATCGCAACTTGTTGCAACAACCAATCGCCAGCTTTATGCGTATGCTCATCATTAATATTTTTAAATCCATCCAAATCAATATAGAGAAGCGAAAAAAATGTTCCGTTCATAAGGTTTGTTTTTGCCAAATCATCAAGGCGAGAAAAAAACAATTTACGATTTGGCAATCCTGTCAATTCATCGTAAAAGGCCATAAAAGCAAGCTCAACAGGCTGTGTATCCCGATATTTTACATTTGGCTGTGCAGCTGGGATTTCAAGGTCGACAAGTGACGTTAGTATTCGTTTACGAAGAAGTGGGCTGTTCAATGGTCCAAAATAAAAATCTGTTGCACCATTTTCAATTGCTGCTTCAGTCAATGTAGAACAACTATGGTCTCCAACAGCAATAATTGGAATTTGTGGCAAAAGAGAAGCTATTGCTTTGATTTTTTTTATTGAATGTTCTCTAAAACCAATAAGATCAAATAAGATAACAGGCTGCATTGCAAGAGAGCTGTAATTACTGCGAAGACCTTCAGGAGTTGTTGTCCACGCATACGAAGCAAAAATTGACTGAATCAAAGAAAGAGCACTTGAATCGGGGGAAAACCAAACTACTGTAAATGGATCATTCTCTACTAACATATATTTACTACCTTCAATCTTGTATAGAATGGTTAAATATTATCTAATGAGTCTAAACACTATTTTCATAGCAGGCAACTTTTACTGTTAAAAAATTACTAACCCAAATGATTTGCTCATTTCACGTTAACCTAAAACAAAGATTGTTCCTCTTTGAAATTAAAAAACAATAAAATGCATTCTCCTGGAGCTTATAAAAGCTTATAAACACCAATTTAAGCATAAAAATGAACAAGCTATCTTAGACATATATAAATGAACTTATCTAATTTTCAAAGCTCTTTTTGATCTTGAGAGATTACTTTTTAAATGGCACTATAAGCACATACAACAAATCTGATTATTTTTGCAGAGCTGCAAATGAAAATCTCTTGATTTAAAGATATAGCATCAAGTCTTTAAAGCGAGCGAGGAGCCCTATGATGTTCACCATTTTATCTCACAAGACTGCCAAGAAAGCATTTTATTTTTTAGCCCTAGCAGGAATAGCCACACCTCTATGTGCTGGTGCAACAGGAACTGTTTTAGCAACAACGCTAACCCTTTATAAAAATGGAGCTCTCATTAATCAAAAGCAAACGCTACCTCTATCTTCTGGTAAGCACCGCATGCATATTCCTGGAATTGCTCATAGTATAATCAAAGAATCGCTCATGTTTTCTCTATCAGCGCAGCCAAAAGAAGCTACAATCGACGAAAATATATTTACAAAAGCAGCAAATGAGAAAAGCCTAATATTAGATATACTCGTAAATAGTAGTGTAAATGAGCCAAAAAACTTTATAAATCTAACCTACCTTTTACTTAATATGAGCTGGAAGCCGCATTACGCAATTCAGTTCAAATCAGGTTATCAATATTTATTTTTCAATGGATCAGTTGAAATTATAAATACGTCCGGAATTTCTTTTAAAAATGCGCAAATACAGTTTATTGATGGAGTTATTCCACCAATACAAGAAAAAGGTGCTGAAAAGGCAAAAGAAGCTGGTACTAAAATAATTGCTAAACT
>JANRCF010000037.1:13517-46991 GCA_030727085.1 Alphaproteobacteria bacterium
GAAAAGGCATACACTAAAGCAAAAGGTTATCCTTATAAAGGAGAACTTAATTTACATGAAAGCGAGCCTAAACGTCTTAATTGGATATCATCAAAGGATACGTTAAAGCCTAAATTGGAATATCGAATTTCTGTCGGTGGTGAATATTTAAAAGATATGGACAATAAACCGGCCACCCCCGTTATTGAAACATGGGCTTCATTTACTAATAGTGATGAAAATAGTCTTGGTCAAGATTTGCCGCCAGGATCTGCCGTACTCTATTATAAAGACGAACAAGGAAAATTTGAGATCCTTGGCAGCACATATTTAGCACATGCTGGCGTTGGCCAAGAAGTAAGTGTCCGTATTCCAACAACACAAATTGACAAAATTGAGAAAAGCCATAGCAAAGAATCAAAATCTATTGAAGCAAAACTGGAGCAAAACCAATTTATATCAGCAAGCAATACAGCTCAATATTGTCTGAAGCTAAAAAATACGAGTAAAACACCTGTTACTATTCGAGTGGTGCTCAATTTACCCAATGACATTGAAAACTGTACGATTATTCGCGACACAATCCCTCATGTAAAGGATGATACTAAATCCGGCATTGATAATAATAATGGCAATGATTCAACATACTGGAATATAATAGTCCCTGCAGAAGGCGATATTCAGCTAAAATACCAACTTTCTTTTATTAAGACCGCAAAATAATATTTTTCTATTTTAGAGAGCTATACCCATCATAAACTAATCTATTGATTTCCAAGACCTAATTTTGATTCACAATGGGTATAACACTTGTGCCAGCACTCAATATCACTTATAAAAGTGGTATACTTTCTTTTCTGTTCACTATTAGATTTTTTACACACAGATTATCGTACTTTTTACTAGGAGTTTTATATGACGATTCAACTATCAATTGTTGTACCCGTATATAATGAAGAAGCTAACATACCACAGTTGGTTAACCGTCTAATAACAAGTCTTGATACCTTAAAAAAAACATACGAGATTATATTTACAAACGATGGAAGCAAAGATCAAAGCTTAGCATTATTACGCGTTGCAAGCGCGGAGCACAAAGGCAAAATTCGTATTATTGATTTCAAAGGCAACTTTGGACAACACATGGCAATCATCGCGGCATTTTCAAAAGCACGCGGCGAAATCGTTGTTACCTTGGATGCTGACCTTCAAAATCCACCGGAAGAAATTCATAAATTACTAACAAAGATGGATGAAGGTTATGACTACGTTGGCAGCTACCGTGATAAACGCCAAGACACATTTTTTAGAACATATGTTTCACGCGCTGTAAACTGGGTGCGAGAAAAAATTACAGACATACATATGCGCGATCAAGGATGCATGTTACGTGCGTATCATCGATCAATCATTGATAAAATTGTGTCTGGCAATGAACACTCTACCTTCATCCCTGCATTAGCCTATAAGCTTGCAAGAACCCCTACAGAAGTGGAAGTGGTTCACGCAGAGCGCGCGGCTGGCGAATCAAAATACAATCTATATATGCTTATTCGATTAAATTTTGATCTTATTACAAGCTTTTCAATTGCGCCATTGCAGCTATTCACAATGTTTGGAATGCTGACATCAGCTTTAAGCGGGCTTTTAGTTGCATACCTACTTGTCCGTCGCTTAATTATTGGCCCAGAAGCTGAAGGAATGTTTACGCTTTTTGCTATTGAATTTTTTCTGATCAGCGTTGTCATTGTTGGCATTGGCCTGGTTGGAGAGTATTTAGGCAGGCTAGCACTTAATCTTAGCCCACGCCCGCGATATGAAATTCGTGATACTTACGAGGATTAATATGCGTTGCCTTGTTTTTGCATATAGTCAACTAGGGTATGATTGCTTGCAATATATCATTGAAGAAACGCCGCATACTGTTGTTGCGGTTGTTACACATGAACATAATCCAAACGAATATATTTGGTTTGATTCTGTAAAAGATTTAGCAGCTGATCACGGAATTGATGTACTAACGCCGGAAACATTAAAGGATGAAAGCGTTCAACATCAAATCAGTGCCTATCAACCAGATGCTATTTTTTCATTCTACTACCGTAATATGATTCCTGACGTTATTTTAAAGCACCCTCGCCTAGGCGCTTACAACATTCATGGATCCCTATTGCCAAAATATCGCGGTCGCTGTCCCGTGAACTGGGCAATGATCCACGGTGAATCTGAAACAGGAGTAACGCTGCACCATATGGTAAAGGCTGCAGATGCTGGCGATATCGTCGATCAAGAATCAACACCAATTAGTACTGATGATACGGCTGGTTCCGTTATGAATCGTATGAATGCACTTGCTGTTACCGTTTTAAAACGCTCTCTTCCTTTGATTGCCACACAAACCGCACCACGTATTGTGCAAGAAGTAAGTCAAGCGAGCTATTTTGGTGGGCGTAGCGCAAAAGATGGCGAGATTAATTGGGTGCAATCGGCTATTTTCATCCATAATTTGGTACGTGCACTACAACCATCACCACAATATCCACCAGCTTTTGGGATTATTAATGGTGAAGTCAGAAATATCATGCAAAGTCGTGTTGTTGAAAATTTGACGGGGCAAACGCGTCAGCCGGGAACGATTATTGATGTAATTGATTGTCATACATTTCACATTGCCTGTGGTGAAAATGGGCAGGATGCCTTATGGGTAAGAACGATTTCATAATTTGCTTCAATCGCGTTAAATATCTCAAAACATAATTGAACAAGACCACGAGGAGGTAAACGAGTGGTGAAACCCATGCTGGACCTTAAAAACCTTCTATGTGCAGAAGCTAGCTACTGGAATTGAACCATATCACATGCTCGAGAAAGAATAAAATAGTCATTGACAAGGTGTAAGTAATTTTAGGCCTGGAAGTGAAGTCATATTTCAAAAACTGGACTCATAATAACCATTTAAGATTTTGCGACAGAACCTTTTATTCTCATTAAAAAATCCATATAATTTACAAAAAATTATATGGATTTTCGAACGATCTCGTACAAATGGTCATGGTCGAATGCTATCATCTTCCCTCCATGAACACCAAATCTCAGTTTCCACCTCATTTTTCGTACGCTTATAGCGGGGCAGTCTAAAAGCTATTTGTGAACTAAATAAATTAACTTTTCACAAGAGCCGAAGCTTTAGATTAGCTGTTCCTGAAACACGTCTTCCGACGAGGATCAAATTTACAAAACGGACCAGTTTTTCTTGCTCTCGTGACCCTATCTACTATCTTAACTTCAGAACTTTCGCATTGCTCACTGTCCAACATTAGGCATTCAGGTACGCACTCGTTGCTATTATTATCCCAGCTGCATTTATCAGAATTAGAACGCTCACAAACTGCCTTGTTTTTCTTAGTAGCGCATAGATCCACATGCGCGTTTGTTCCATATTCTAATTCTGCAGCTGGAGCTGTTGGTGTGCCAGAGCATCTTTTGATTTTAGAAGTCCATGTGCATCCTTCTACTGCATTGCAATCGTTAGCATACTTATTTTGAGAGCAAGCGCTTAACTCACTCACACCGCACCACATCATAGCTGCAAACAATGTTGTTCCAGCAAATTTACCAAACATTTTTGTCATAATCATATTTCTCCTTTAATAGTAGCCAAAACAATTATCGAATTAGCATAAAAATACGTAACGATGTATTTACAATTCATAGTATGTTCATAAAAAGTTAATAAATATTTAATATTAACCCTCATTTCTTAGAATTTTAGAAACCACTAGATTACGCATGGTGCCTCCTCGTTAGACCGGGCATACGATTCTAGCTGATATTGTGGAAGCCTCCGCAAAAGTATTCGTTTCAACTTATCTCAGCGTAAGTGAATGTCCCAATTACCTATTAAAACTAACTGTATTGCTAAACCTTTAATTTATATATATTGTAAGCACCCATCAAAGTATGAAACAGTATGTTAAACCCACCAAAATGCAGCTCACAATTCCTTTGTATTGCACTCACGCTCGTTTTAGAATAGCACCAAAGAAAAACCACATAAGAAAAATAAAAAGTAATGGAAGCCCAGCGTATTATTGATTTTGCACCCTCTGGCCCTAACACATTGTCCGTTAGCGAACTAAGCCTATGCTTAAAAAAATATGTTGAGGAAGGCTTTCGAAACATCAAAATTCGCGGCGAAGTAAGCGGCTATAAAAAACACACATCAGGCCATTCTTATTTTGCTCTAAAAGATGATGACTCCGTCATTGATGCCGTTGCATGGCGCGGAACGCCTATGGCTGTTCAGTTGGAAGATGGTCTTGAAGTCATTATCACAGGCCGCATCACAACCTATCCTGGCCGATCAAAATATCAAGTGGTCGTTGAACGTGTGGAGGCTGCTGGTAAAGGTGCGCTCATGCAAGTGCTAATGGAGCGCAAAGCACGGCTTGAAGCCGAAGGGTTATTTGCACGAAAACGCCAAATTCCACCATTTCCAAAGCGTATTGGCATCGTCACATCCCCCACAGGCGCCGTTATTCGTGATATTTTACACCGTCTAGCTGATCGTTTTCCGTGCGAAGTTATTGTCTGGCCAGCACAAGTTCAGGGGCCAGGTTCAATTGAACAAGTCGCCCTCGCCATTCGCGGCATGAATGTACTGCCTGAATCGATGCGACCTGACGTATTGATCGTAGCCCGCGGAGGCGGGAGCCTTGAAGATTTGTGGACATTTAACGAAGAAGCCGTTGTACGTGCTGCTGCGGAAAGTATTATTCCACTTATCTCGGCAATTGGTCATGAAACTGATACTACACTCATTGATTATGCAGCCGATGTCAGAGCCCCTACCCCAACGGCCGCAGCCGAACTTGCCACACCAGTCCGTTCGCAATTGTTATTTGCACTGCAACACATGCAAGAACGTATGCATCAATTGACCTTGCGTATGTTACGTATGGAATGGACAAATGTTAAAGGCCTTGCGCGCGGGCTACCGCAGCCGCGTCATATACTTGAATCAGCAATGCAGCGCCTTGATGATCGATCTGATCGATTAACACGTGCTATGAATCATTATTTAACACTTATGACACACCGTATTCAAAGCCAAATAATTAAGCACCCAGCTGCTTCGCTTGATATGCATTTGCAATGCTTTGGGCACATTTCTGATCGTTTTTCACGTGCGGCACGCTCATTTGTTAGCGCAAAAGATCAAGAGCTTACTTATTTAACTGGACGCCTTGAGCAATCTTCGTATTCTAAGATTCTAGAAAAAGGATTCGCTTGGACATCTGTTAACGATAGCGTTGTCACCAAGGCAGCTGATTTCCCGCTGGATGCGAAGTCAGTAACCTTACACTTTGTGGATGGTAAGGTAATTATTACCCCTAAAGATGCTATGCGGAGTGTGGATAACGAATAATATAGCCATTCAATTATAAATTGATTATGACCGAAATCATCAGAAATCTCTGCTGCTCATTTACTTCAGTAAACTCTGCTGCTCGATCTTCGGTTTCTTTATGCTCAAATCATCCTTGAACCGCTATATATTACCCACTCAAAATACTAGAGCCATCTATATATAATTTCTTGAATTGTGACCATCATGGCGAGCCGGCTTGCTTGAGCGGCCACCGAAAACAGCCTAGATCGCCACGTTTTCTGGTCAAACTCGTGACGAAGGATGGCTGTTTTTATTTCTGATGGGTAATTTTAATAGCTATTGTTTCGCGCAATACGCAGCGACATCAAGCATACGGTTCGAAAAGCCCCATTCATTATCATACCAAGACAATACGCGAACCAATTGACCATCAACGACCTGTGTTTGCGGCAAATCCGCAATGGAACTGCGGTCATCATGGTTAAAATCGCATGATACCAACGGCACAGTATTAATACCCAAAATGCCTTTTAATTGCCCCTCTGCCGCAGCACGTAATGCTTGCTTTACTTCATCAACAGTAGTTTTTCGTTTAGCAATAAATTTAAAATCCACAACAGATACATTCGCTGTCGGCACACGAATTGCTGTTCCGTCCAAACGACCTTTTAATTCTGGCAACACCAAGCCAACTGCCTTTGCGGCGCCTGTAGAACTTGGAATCATTGACATTGCAGCCGCACGCGCACGATGCAAGTCTTTATGAATCGTATCAACTAAACGTTGATCACCGGTATACGCATGAATCGTCGTCATAAAGCCAGAATCGATACCAATGGCATTATTAAGCGCAAATGCAACCGGTGCCAAACAATTTGTTGTACATGATGCATTTGACAATACTGCATGCGACGAATTAATTTGTGTGTGGTTCACACCATAAACGACCGTTAAATCTGCTCCGTCTGCTGGTGCTGACACGATCACGCGTTTCGCTCCCGCGCTCAAATGCTTCGCTGCATCATCACGTTTCGTAAATCGACCAGAACATTCAAATACAAGATCAATGCCCATTTCCGCCCAAGGGAGTTTTTCTGGATTCGGCTCAGCAACAACTTTAATCGCGCCATGACCAATATCAATTGTATCATTGCCTAAATTTAGTGTTCCACGGTACTGACCATGCACGGAATCATAACGAAACATATGCGCATTATCGCTAAGTGACCCTAAATCATTGATGGCAACAATTTGAATCCCTGGGCGCGGGTTTTCAGCCATCGCACGTAAAACCATACGGCCAATACGACCAAACCCATTAATTGCGATCTTGAGTGTCATTATGTAATGCTCCTTTTAACGGCTTCAACAATAGCCTGTTGTGTAATTCCAAATTTTTCAAACAAAACACCAATAGGTGCCGATGCACCAAAGCCTGTCATACCAATGAAGGTATCCGTTTCTCTTAAGTATTTAGCCCAACCCATTTCAATAGCGGCTTCTATACCAATGCGCGGCGCAGTGCCTAACACCGTGGTATGGTACTCCGCTGATTGTTGTGCGAACAACTCAAAGCATGGCATGGACACAACGGCAACGTCAATTCCTAACGCGTGCAAAGCCGTTTGCGCCTCTATCGCCAAAGAAACCTCAGACCCTGTCGCAATTAGCGTCGCTTGACGTGATCCTTTTGAATCAGAAATAACATAACCACCGAAAGCCGAGAGATTATCCTTAATCGAAGATCTTAACGTTGGGAGATTTTGGCGTGTTAACGCAAGCACACTTGGTGTTTCGTGGGTATTTAATGCTAGCTCCCAACATTCGGCTGTTTCAATGCTATCTGCAGGACGAAATACATTCAAATTTGGAATCGCACGCAACGCCGCTAAATGTTCAACTGGTTGATGAGTTGGGCCATCTTCACCAAGACCAATAGAATCGTGAGTTAGTACATAAATCACAGATTGTTTCATCAATGCTGACAAACGAAGGCTTGGGCGTAAGTAATCGCTAAACACCAAGAATGTACCACCGTAAGGCGTAAATCCATATAAAGAAAGCCCATTAAGCATTGCTGCCATAGCATGTTCGCGAATGCCAAAATAAATATAACTGCCACTAAAATCAGTAGCTGCAATCGGCGTCTGGCCTTTTGCCTTTGTATTGTTTGATCCCGTTAAATCGGCTGACCCACCAACAAGATGAGGCATAACCGGTGATAGCGCATCCAGTACGCGTTGCGACAAAATGCGTGTTGCCTGTGTTGGTTTTTCATCCAAAAAGGTTTTCTTTAATGCCATAACATCAGCAATAGCCTTGTCTGAAGACAATAGCTGCTTTTCTTCAGCAGACAATGTTTTTGATTTGGCCATCCACGCATCATACGTTGGAATATGACGTAATGCCGCTTTTGTCCAAACCGCACGCACATCATCAGGCACATCAAATGCAGCATGTGGCCAATTCAGTTTTTCGCGTGTTTTTTGTATTTCATCTGCACCCAATGGGCTACCATGGCTCGCCGACGTACCAGCCTTTGCTGGTGAACCGAATCCAATTGTGGTCTTGCATGCAATTAATGTCGGCGCATCATTTGTTTGCGCCCATGTAAGTGCTTTACGAATTGCTTGCTCATCATGACCATCTATCGCTTTTGTTTTCCAACCACTCGCTGTCAGGCGTACCAAATGATCATCACTGGTTGACAGGGCTGTTGTACCATCAATTGTTATGCCATTGTCGTCAAACAAAACGACAAGATTCTTAAGTTTAAGATGCCCCGCAAAAGAAACGGCCTCTTGGCTAATTCCTTCCATCAAGTCACCATCACCGCAAATCACGTACGTTTTATGATTAATAACGTCTTGAGCAACACGTGCTGCCATCATTTCTTGGCCCAAAGCAAGTCCAACGGCTGTCGCAAGCCCCTGCCCTAACGGCCCTGTTGTTGTTTCGACTCCAGGGGTATGCCCATACTCAGGATGCCCCGGTGTAATACTGCCCCATTGACGGAAATTCTTGATTTGATCTAGCGTCATTCCAGGATAACCGCATAAATGCAGCAAACTATATAGCAGCATTGATCCATGCCCAGCTGACAACACAAAACGATCGCGATTTGGCCAGTGTGGGTCATTTGGATTAAATATCAAAAATTCTTGAAATAATACAGTGGCTACATCCGCCATTCCCATTGGCATGCCTGGATGACCAGATTTTGCTGCCTCAACAGCATCAATACTAAGAAAACGAAGAGCGTTAGAACTAGGTGTCATTACAGAGCCACATTTATAATTTTAATCATAATGCATTTTAGGCGATGAAATTACGTGCGTACAGTGGCAAATGAGAAAACATCTTATTTTAACGAATTGTTAAGATTTTAGGCACACACTCTAACTATAAAGATGAGGAAATATGTCGTGCGTAATCCTCATGAATCAGGAGGCTTTTATGCGTTTAGCTGATTATGAAAGTGACTTTTTTCGTGCATTAAATGGTTATTGCCTAACAACTGCCGAAATCATCTATCACTTACCTGACCACCCATTGCTACTTCAAACGTACGTGTGGCAAGAGTTTGATCTTCCACCACTCTTTCCTCGTTTGACAGCTTTTATTGAATTCTGGCACAAAAATATTGATGGGCGCATTGAAACTGTTCGTGTCGCTGCTGCTGGTAATTTAATATCTAATTCTATCATGACGCCCGCAGCGAGCTTTGAAATCCACTAACTTATTTAGACTCATGTTCATAATAAACATAGTGGGCTAATACAAATAAGCCAAAAAGCATTACCGTTAGCATTCCTGAAGATTTTCCTTGCACGTTAGCTAACGATACTAGAATTACTGAAAAGTAAGCAAAAACAGTTCCCATATCCCCACCACATGGGATTTTTCTTTTAGAAAATCGATGTCTCCACGCGGCCAGCCATATAAGCTGCACTGTGTTTGCAAATAGTCCACTTAAAACTGCTAAGGCAAGATTAATACAAAAAACAGCGACTTTAAAGTTATCAGCTAAATGCTGGGAGAAAAAATAAACACTCGTCGAGAATAAAAATATTGTAACAAGATGATACACGAATGATAAAAGATACAAGCGTCGGTAAATAAGCCATACACCCCCAAGACCTACAAAACCACACAAAAAAGCTGCCCAGTTCCATATAACACGCTCACCAGCTTGCCAACGTGCATAAAGATCTTGATGATATTGAACACGCATAGGTGCAACAGGCGCATCTAAACGTGCACCATAAATCATGTAGAGAAAATCACGTTCAGAAAAAGGTAATTGGATCATTAATGTCAACAAAGCTTATTTTGATTTTTCCATCTTACAACGTAACTGCTTAAAAAGGGGAGCGTTTTCTAACACCAAATTTTCAAGGCTTATTTCTATAATCGCATACATCAAACAGCTTCTTTTAAGGCATGTCGTTCTAAATATGGCTTAAGATACTGCCCTGTATAACTCTTGGCAACATTAATCACGCTTTCAGGCGTACCAACGGCAACAATGTGTCCGCCACCAGAGCCGCCCTCTGGCCCCATATCAATAACCCAGTCAGCGGTTTTAATTACTTCAAGATTATGCTCAATCACTAAAACAGTATTGCCCTGATCAACAAGGGTATGCAGTACCTCTAACAATTTGCGAACATCATCAAAATGAAGCCCAGTCGTTGGTTCATCTAGTATGTATAACGTTTTACCAGTTGCACGGCGCGACAGCTCTTTTGCTAACTTCACACGCTGCGCTTCACCGCCAGAAAGGGTCGTTGCTGATTGCCCAACCTTGACATATCCCAGACCAACTTCTTGTAAACATCTTAATTTTTCACGTACTTGCGAATGCGCTTCGAAGAATACAACCGCTTCATCCACAGTCATGTCCAAAATATCGGCGATGTTCTTATTTTTATAAGCAATATCAAGCGTTTCACGGTTATATCGTTTGCCATGACATTGGTCACATTTCACATACACATCCGGCAAGAAGTGCATTTCGATCTTAATGACACCATCACCCTGACATGCTTCACAACGCCCACCTTTGACGTTAAATGAAAAACGCCCAGCGGCGTACCCACGCGTTTTTGACTCTGGTAATCCTGCAAACCATTCGCGAATGGGCGTAAAGCAACCAATATAAGTCGCTGGGTTAGATCGTGGTGTGCGACCAATTGGCGACTGATCAATATCAATAATTTTATCAATAAATTCAACACCTTCCAGGCGATCATGCTCACCTGGCATTTCACGTCCGTGTGCAACAGCTTTAGATAATGCTTTATAGAGTGTTTCGATAACAAGAGTTGACTTACCGCCACCCGATACGCCAGTCACACATGTGAAAGTACCAAGCGGAATGGTCACGTTCACATTATGCAAGTTATGTGCACGGGCACCAAAAAGGCTAAGCGATTTTCCTTCATGTCCCGAACGTCGATTCATCGGAATAGGAATGCTTTTAACGCCGCGAAGATACTGCCCCGTAATACTATTTGGGTTATTAGTCACTTCCTCTGGTGTGCCTTGGGCGATGATCTCCCCGCCCCTTGCTCCAGCCTCTGGCCCCATATCAATCACATAATCAGCAGTGCGTATTGCATCTTCATCGTGCTCAACCACAACGACTGTGTTACCAATATCCCGTAGATGCTTAAGTGTTTCAAGCAAACGATCATTGTCGCGTTGATGCAGACCAATCGATGGCTCATCAAGAACATACAGTACGCCAGTCAAACTGGAACCTACTTGCGATGCAAGACGAATACGCTGGCTTTCACCACCTGAAAGTGTTCCTGCAGCACGTGATAACGTTAAATAATCTAAACCGACATTAACCAAAAACATTAAACGATTACGTATTTCTTTCAAGATGCGCGTCGCAATTTGTTCTTGTTTAGATGTCAATGTTAGCGTGTTAAACCAATTATAAGCTTCACTTATCGAAAAGTTACAAACCTCTGCAATGTTTCGATCATTGATCTTCACACACAAGGCCTCTGGACGAAGACGCAACCCATCACAGGCATGGCATGCATGCTCATTTTGGTAACGCCCCAACATTTCATGAACCCATTCACTTTCGCTATCTTGCCAGCGACGTTTCAGATTCGGTATCACACCTTCAAAAACTTTTTTAGTAATGTAGTTTTTATTACCATCATTATAGACAATAGGAATAAGTTCAGTACCAGAGCCATACAACAATACATTTTGGATATTTTCGGGTAATTCTGCAAACGGAGATCTTGTTGAACCGCCATAGTGACTCACAACAGATTCAAGCATCTGCAAATAATATTCACGCGTTGCTGTAATGCGCTTTCCGGCATTTGATTCTTCCGCCCAAGGAGCAATTGCACCATCACGAACGCTCAATGCACGATTAGGCACGATCAAATTCGGATCAAATACAATCTCTACACCCAAGCCATCGCAGGTAGGACACGCACCCTGCGGGCTATTAAACGAAAAAAGCCTAGGCTCAATTTCATCTAAAGTAAAACCAGAAATTGGGCATGCAAACTTTGATGAAAAGGTGATTGATTCTGCAGTATCTGCATTTTCAACCCAAACCAACCCATTACTAAGCGCCAGCGCCGTTTCAAATGAATCCGCCAACCGCGTCATAAACTCACGACGATCTTCGCCTTCAGGAATGACAAAACGGTCAACAATAACGGCTATATCATGCTTAATGCTTTTTTTAAGCTCAGGTACTTCTTCAAGCGTATAGATTTTTCCATCGACTTTAACGCGCTGAAAACCTTTTTTAAGTAAGTCTTGTAATTCCTTTTTATATTCACCTTTACGACCACGCACAATTGGGGCAAGCAGCATTAAACGTGTCTGCGCAGGGATCTCAAGAACACGATCGACCATTTGCGATACGATTTGCGCTTCAATCGGCAATCCTGTCGCCGGTGAGTGCGGCACACCTACGCGCGCAAACAATAAACGCATATAGTCGTATAGTTCAGTAACTGTACCAACTGTTGAACGTGGATTTTTTGATGTTGTTTTTTGCTCAATCGAAATAGCTGGACTTAAGCCCTCAATCGAATCGACATCAGGCTTTTCCATCAATTGTAAAAATTGACGGGCATATGATGACAAACTTTCAACATAACGTCGCTGACCTTCGGCATACAGCGTATCAAAAGCGAGTGATGATTTACCAGATCCCGACAACCCCGTAATCACGACAAGTTTGTCACGTGGAATATCAACATTAATATTTTTTAGATTATGCTCGCGCGCGCCGCGAATTTGAATTGTTTGCATTGTTCTTTGTAAATTAGGGCTATGTTTAAGAGATAGACATTTTAACGAAGATATGCAAGGGGGGAGATTTAAAAACCTAATAAATTAAAGACCTCTACCTAAAATAAGATGCGGAATATCTTATTAGATTTCATTCACACCATTCGTCTGACTAAATGACCATTTCAACGTATATGAACGATGTGCTTCACATTGTTTCATTAATAACAACGTACGATTTTCCTCATCTGCTAATGTCGTAATAACATCATCACATCCGATGCTACGGAAAAACCATCGTTCAGGCTCTGTCGTTTTGCGTTGCTTGATCTTTTCTTGCGGTTTTACGTGCAAACGTTCATATGCTTTTTCATTTTTCTTTCCCTGCCTAATCTTGGTATCAGGCTGTAGTATCAAATAAATTTTTTCTCCTTCACCCTCGATCGCAAAGAGTGGATTCATTTCAAACCGCACGCCAATAGTCGCATCATGTGAAATTCGGAATGCATCATGGCCACGCAATTCCTCACCTTTTGGTGATAAATAAATATGACGCTGCCAATAAAAAGAAATGCCCTCATCGACATATTCTGAATCAAAGGCAATATAGTTATGCCCTTCTTTATTGTGCCTTTTTATAACCAATTGTAGAAGTTGAGGATCTAAATTTGTAACCCAATTATCTTTGAAATCAATCGCGCTTTTACTATTAGGGCTAAGCTGAATAACGACATCACCTTTATGTATAAAGCGATGCCGGCCAAAACTCCACTCAACACTAAGTAACTCAAGACCTGGCTCACGATAGGCGTCATTAGAGTAAGGAGAATTGAAGTTAGAACTAGCACCAGGATATGTATTTACCAAAACAATGGAATTTCGACTTGCGCAACGCTCATACCCACTATCGGGCGCTCTTTGAGGAGGGCGTGTTGTTTCGGCGTCTGTTAAAGTTAACACGCTATCAACAGAATCCGCTGTGACGCCGATACAAAGTCCGTGCGCGAATGGTGACAGCGCACCATCAAAAGAAGCCAAAGCACCATCTCCATGTCTAAGAAACCTTAACAACGGCGTCATTTTTTGAATATATTCTTGCAAAGTCTTTTCGGCTTTTTCTAATTGAACACTTGCCCCCAAATGCGATCTTAAGCTTGTTCTTATATCAATCAAATCACGCAAAAATCGCCAATGCAAAAGCGGACTTCTACTTACATGACCGCCATCTGGTAAAATTTGATCTTGAATAAGTGTCGAAAAGCTACTCATATAACGCTCAAGACGATTAGCGTTCTCTTTTTCACCATAAAGTGACTCGCCTAATATAACCCCTTTAAGCGCCCAAAATTGGTGAAGCTTGTCCTTTTCTTCCATCCAATGACGCCTTAAATAACGCAACTGTTTATCAAAGCTTGTCGTCAGAAGTCGCTTAAAATCCTCATCTGCTGTGCTTGCATAAAAATCATACAAACTTAACCACACAGAAAGCCTAAGCCCAACGACGCCAGGTTTCCATGCGAAAGAATTCCAACTTTTGTGCGCCCATGAATGATGTAACCGTATCCAATGTTCAATAAGCTGCCTCGCACGCTTGCGACCTGCATTGCCACTAATTGCATTCAGATCATATAGGAACATAAAACTTTGCATATAAGCAGCCATAGGTTCATAAGTATTTTGGGGTTTTTCAAGAGCAAGTAACATATCGCTAGAGGTAAAACGACGGCTATCTAAACGTAAATCGCCTAATAACATCGCCTCGCCAAAGCTGATGTTTCCTTGCCATGGATCATTTGTTAAAAGACCAATGCGTGGCGTTTTTCGCCCAAGCAAACTCACCCCATAAATATGGCTCCGCCTAAGGTTTTTCCAAAACATACCTTTTAGCGAATTAAACATATATTCTAATTTCCTCGGAGAGCATTAATTGCGGCGCGATATATTTCTACGCGATCTGATTCTAACGTTGTTCCTTCTTTTTGTCCAAAGATAGAAGAACCAGCCACAAGTATCTGTGCATTTTTTTCAATCAAACCAGGTGCGTTTTTCGAATTTACACCGCCATCAATTTCAATCATCAGGCTTGGCTTTAAAGCAAGAAGAGGCGCTATTTTAGAAACCACTTCTGGAATAAATTGCTGTCCACCAAAGCCCGGATTCACCGACATCAACAGCACAAAATCAAGCACTGGAAGCAGCGTCTCTACGATTTGCCATGATGAGCCTGGGTTAAGTACAGCACCTGCTTTGATGCCCCTTGATTGAATGTATTGTAGCAAACGATAGGGATGCGCCTCGGTTTCTGGATGAAAGCTAACCCAATCAGCACCAGCATCAATAAACCATGGCACAACCGTCGCTGGCGAAGACACCATTAAATGCACATCAAGCGGCAAACGAGTCACTGATTTTATGGCTTTTACGTGATGCGGGCCAAACGTCAAATTGGGAACATAATGCCCATCCATAACATCGATATGCAATACATCTGCACCTGCAGCTACAACCGCATCAATTTCTTCTTCAAGACGTAATGGATCAGCAGCAAGCAATGACGGCGCAATAAGCGGATAAGGAAAACGTGAACTCATTACACAAAACATAAAAATCAATAGAACAATATTTGATTATCGCTTTTTTTTCTACGAAAGGCTATTGCGATTCTTCTTTTTTGTGTTTAGGCATTCAAAAACCCTTGTTTTTTAGAAGTCTACTCCCCATATTGTGTATATATTTAAAAATTCAGAGAATATAATTGCCATGGGAACAACTTTTTGGCTTGTTGATGCATTCACAGATCGTGCTTTTTCTGGTAATCCGGCAGGTGTTTTTATCGTTGATGATTTTCCAGATCCAACCCTGATGCAGGCAGTTGCAGCTGAACTCAATTGGTCACAAACGGCCTTTGTAAAACGGTTATCATCCCAAGAAGACTTTGAACATTTTCACATTCGCTGGTTCTCGCCACGCGATGAAGCACCCATTTGCGGTCACGCAACACTTGCATCAGCACATATTCTTTGGGAAAAAAATTTCGTCAAAAAGAATAAAATCATTTTTGAATCTTTAGCTGGCCCCTTGACAGTTACAAAGGAAGAAAATGAATGGATAACGCTTAATTTTCCCAAGAAAAAACTTGTTGAATGTTCCCTGCCCTCAGCCCTAAAGCAAGCACTTGTTACGGCAAATGGTGAAGTTGAAATTACATCTGTAATGCGTGATGACTTAATTTATGTTGTTACACTTAAGAATCAGAGCGATCTGGTTGCCCTCATGCCGAATCTTTCCTTAATTGAAACACTTGACTGCCGCGCCGTTTCTGTTACAACACAAGGCCGTGAAGGCTATGACTTTGAATCACGTTATTTCGCCCCGCGTGTTGGCATTCCCGAGGATCCTGTGTGCGGATCTTCACATTGCAGACTTGCTCCACTATGGGCAGAACGTTTGGAAAAAACAGTACTTATGGCCTATCAGGCCTCTAAGCGTGGGGGTTTTATAAAAATTGATGTACGTGACGATGGTCGTGTTACCATGTCAAGTAAAGCAGTTACGGTATGCGAGGGAAATATATCACTTAATTTATTCGAGAAAAATGAAACAAAGCTAAAGATGGTTGCTTAGCGTATTTCGTAAATTTTGTCATTCTCGAGTAGGCGGGAATCCAGAAAATAATAAAGCAAACAGATGTGTTGATAACAATTAAAGCACAACTAGATCCCCACCTACACGGGGATGACCAGAGCCATCGGCCATCGCAAATCAAATGTCACCGACAACCGTTAGCTGACCTTAGAACCTGGACATTTTCATTTTGATATGCGGCAACAACCGCGACCGCGCGTTGACACGCATCCCGTATAGTCAATTCGCTTGTATCTAGCAATGTCGCATCAATCGCCGGCACCAACGGTGACGCAGCACGCGTCTGATCACGCTGATCTCTCTCTATTATTTGCTCCAACATATTTTGCTGAGGCTGTTTTCCTGATTGCATCATTTCAGCCAACCTACGTTCTGCACGAACCTTGGGTGCCGCTGTTACAAAAATCTTTATATCTGCGTCAGGACAAACAACGGTACCAATATCACGTCCATCAAGAACAACCCCCTTATATGGCGCTGTGATTTCTTGGCTAAAGCGCCTTGTGTGCAATGTAATTTGTGCACGTACAGCTGGCAAAACTGCGATTTTTGACGCAGCATTTCCAACCTCTTCCATACGTAATTCTGGTAATTGCAAATCACCTGTTGTTAATGTTTTTGCAAGAGTAACCAATGAATTTTCGTGTGACAGATCTACATTCTCAGCCAGTGCTTTATATGCCAGTGCCCGGTACATAAGCCCTGTATCAATATATTTAAGCGAAAAGTGTTGCGCAAGCGCACGCGAAATCGTTCCTTTTCCCGCACCCGCAGGCCCATCAACAGCAATAATCATAAAATTTTACTTTTCCATACTTGACTCAAAGGGATTATAATCGTATTTTTTAAGTAATTCTATTAGAAAGTTTACATTATGCCATATATTTTAATTGTGTTTTCTTATTTACTTGGCTCTATTCCATTCGGGCTTCTTTTCTCAAAATGGTCAGGTATGGGGGATATTCGCAATGTAGGTTCTGGCAACATTGGTGCAACGAATGTTTTACGGACAGGAAACAAAAAAATTGCTATAGCCACGTTGCTATGTGATGTTCTAAAAGGTGCCATTCCTATCATTCTTATTCATAAGTATTATGCGCCAGCTTCAGCTGCAAACTGGATTGAAACATTTGTTGCACTTGCTGCCGTTTTGGGACACGTATTCCCTGTATGGATTCGCTTTAAAGGTGGAAAAGGTGTGGCTACTGCGTTGGGTGTATACTTTGCTTTAAATCCTCTGCTTGGTGCTTTTACAATGCTTACGTGGCTTATTATGGCAAAAGTTTTCCGTATTTCATCATTATCGGCACTTGTTGCATCAACGTTATCACCATTAATCGCATATTATTTATGTCATTGGACCATGACAACTCTTGTTTACAATACACTTTTCATAGCCATTTTGATTTTACATACACATCGTGACAACATCAGAAGACTTCTCAGTGGTCAAGAATCAAGAATTGAAGTGAATTAACAATAACCTACCCACAGATATATTCGATCACTTTCTGACTTGCAGTTGGTTTTGAAAAATTATTCATGTCTTCCGCTTTTACCCACATGTATCCCTGTTGGCGCTCTAATAGATCAAAAGTACCTGTCCATTCAGTCACAAGGTAGGGCAATAATACGATGTGAAATGTGTCGTAGGTATGCGACACAAAGGATAATGGTGTGAACGTAACTGGAACTAGGGCTATTTCTTCTCCTAACTCACGTACAAGTGCTTCTTCTGGTTTTTCACCTTGTTCAATTTTACCGCCGGGAAATTCCCACAAACCAGCCATGGGTTTGTCTTTTGGTCGCTGAATCAATAAAATTTCTTGCTTGGCATTTTTAAAAACAGCTGCCACAACGTACACAACCGGCAAATTATTTTGAGTAGTCATCATTTTTCTTTCAATCAGTAATTAAGTCTGCAATTGCTTTAGCAATGCGTTCACAACCCAACATCAAATTATTCATTGACGTTGGATACGATATACGGAAATAAGGTGATAAGCCAAATGAATCACCACTGACAACCATGACTTTTGCATGTTCTAATAAGTATAAGCAAAGATCTTTATCCGTTTTTAAACGCACACCATCCGGTGTCTTTGCACCTAAAACAGCATGACAATTAACATAATGATAAAAAGCCCCTTTTGGCATGGCGCAAGTTAAGCCTGCAACCTCATTAATCGCTTTAAGTGAAGCATCACGACGTTCTACAAATGAATGACGCCAATCATCTAAAAAATCCTGAGGGCCAATAAATGCTTCTACTGCCGCTGCTTGGGAAATGGAACACGCATTTGATGTGCTTTGGGATTGCAATAGTGTAATCGCTTTAATTAAATCAGCTGGGCCTGCCGCAAAACCAAGACGCCAGCCTGTCATTGCATATGATTTAGATACGCCATTCACAACCAGAGTGCGAAACTTAAGGCGCGGCTCGACCCGCACGATACTGACAAATTTTTTATCGTCGTATATTAAATTCTCATAGATATCATCACTTAAAATATTAACATGATTAAATTCCATTAACACAGCAGACAACGCACGCAATTCTTCACGCGTATAAACAACACCCGTTGGATTATTAGGGGAATTTAAAATCAACCAACGCGTACGATCCGTGATGTGATAGCGCAATTGCTCTGCTGTTAATTTAAAATTGTCTTCTGGAGGACAAGTCACCAAGATAGGTATCCCACCACAAAAATTAACAATTTCAGGATATGAAACCCAATAAGGTGCGGGAATAATAACTTCATCACCTGGATTAACACTTGCCATAAGCGCATTGAAAATAACTTGTTTTCCGCCAGCACCGACTGTAATCATGTTCAAATCATAATCAAGATCATAATCACGCAATAATTTTTTTTGAATCGCAGCTTTTAAGGCTGGCAGACCATCACCAGGTGTATATTTTGTTACCCCGTTTTGCATAGCTTTAATGGCCGCATCTTGAATCCACTTTGGTGTATCAAAGTCGGGCTCGCCAGTCGATAAATTAACAATATCAATCCCTTGCGCTCGAAGTTCACCTGCCTTTGCATTTAAAACGAGTGTTGGGGATGGTTGTATCGTATTCATACGATCGGCTAGCTTAAACATACATTGGCCCGTTATAAAAAATAATCTGCACCATATTAGCGATTTGGCGCACTTCCTGCTAGTAACTTTAACAAATTATGTGCCTCAGTCTTTCCTTCATTGATATCTGTCACGATTTGAAGTAGTTTTTTGTTTTCCCATGAAACAATCAGTTCAAGTAAATACGGCGCAGGACTATGAGGATCAATTTCCATAAGATATTTTCCTAATTCGTGTATGGCACGGTATGCATCTGCACGCTGAGCTATGGTCTCGATCTCATTTTCTTGAGTAACATCTTTTGATTGCTCACCAACAAATGCTGATTTGGATTCAGAGCTACTCAGCACGGTCTCTATTTGTTCACTTGCTTCAACAGGTTTTTCTACAATTGCAAGCTCTGACTGACGTTGTTCTAATGTAGCCTGAAGAATGCGGTTTAATGTTGTTAAATGATCGCGGGTTGACACAAATGCTGGTGTTTGTTCTTTCGCCAAAGGTTCCATTGACTGACGAAACAGCTCAATCGTCGCAAGTAACCTTGTTGCATTTTCACATAAAGTCTGGAGGTACTGTTTTGGCGATACGGAAAGTCCGCGCCTAAAACGATTCAACGTAATCTTACCTTTAGCTTCGGCTTCAGCGACAAAGTTTTTATTTTCAGGGGATCGCTTACTAATTTTTTCAAAATTAACCGCCTCAATCCAATCAGCTAACGTTAATGGACGCAAATCAATATGCTCTAAGGCAGGTGTTATTTCGATAAACAACAAACGATCATGAAGCGTTTTATCGATCCAATCAAAAACAAACAAACGTGCATCATCATCAACATCTGGCTGAGGATACAAGACGGGCAAAAAATTTCACAAAATGATTTAAGGGCCTGAAAACCATTAATACCGCCTTTTAAACCATCCATGACCAGCCATGATTCCATTAACCAGCCAAAGACTTGCAAATCTTTCGATTGTGTAGCAAGTGCTATTGTGCATACAGATTCAACCTCCACCCAATCAGCACGTTTAAATTCGGTTTTCCATATACCCCGTGACAGATTATGATCATCTTCACGGCGCGCCTCTTTAATTTGGTCATACGTAGCCGTGTAACGCAGTGAAATACCCGCGCCATCGTTTTCTGCTAACGGCGCAAAAATGTCGTGCATTGAATGGTCGGCGCGATGATAAGTGACAAGGGACATAAATAAAACTTTACGATATTTTTAATAAGTTTAAATTAAAACAACATAAAGTAATAGCTTTTTTCTCAGTATTCATTTTCTTCCTCCACAGTCTTTTATGGGAATGATTCCTTTTCGTGCAAGTTTTAAAAGACAATCTCTATAAAACCGCATAAAATTAAATGCGCCACTATTAGTAACAGGTTAAAGTAGATGAAAAATTTGAAAAAAAACATCCACCTTACGCTCCGAAAGACAGAAGAAAGAGAATATCCAGCAGTAACAGATATTTCAGTTGAAGTTTGGAAACATGCATATAAAGGAATCATTGATGATGCATTTCTTAATTCCATTTCTTCTGAAGCAAGGCTAAAAGGGCGTATTAAATGGTTAGCTGAACCAAATAAATATTCATTTATCGCACTCTACAAAGATAAAATTATTGGCTTTTGTGATTTTGGTATTTCAAGACACCTTGAATATGGCAAGGGTGAAATTTATGCCATTTACGTTTTGCCCGAACATCATGGAAAAGGTGCTGGGGCAATGCTCTTAAAGCACGCAATGCATATTCTTGAGCAAAAAGAATTAACACCATACATTGTAATTGCGCTTGAGAAAAACATCACAGCAAATTCGTTTTATGAAAAAATGGGATTTCATTTTATTGACACCATTACAGCAAATATAGGTAACACTACATACCCTGAAAATGTGTATAGACGATCCGACATCTAAAAACACAATGCAATGAAGTAACTAACCAAACAATTTTTAAAAGACATCACATCGAAAATCACCTACACTTACAGGCAGTTATATTTTAAATTACGATGAACAATGGATCGAACGATTCGCCTTACAATTGACGGACACATGATTGAAGTTCCAGACGGAACAACTGTTTTACAAGCATGTGAAGACCTGAAAATTGAAATTCCTGTGTTTTGTTACCACCCACGTCTACCCATTGCTGGTAATTGCCGCATGTGTCTTGTGGAGGTTGAAAAATCACCAAAACCCGTTGCAAGCTGCGCTATGCCTGCAACCGATGGCATGATTGTTCACACAAAGTCTCCCATGGCAGAAAAAGCGCGCAAAGGTGCACTTGAGTTTCTGCTGATCAATCACCCACTTGATTGCCCTATTTGTGATCAGGGCGGAGAGTGCGACTTACAAGATATCACGCTCAATTATAGCCGTGGTGAAAGCCGTTTTGGTCTTAACAAACGTGCTGTTCCTGAAAAACATATGGGGCCATTGATTAAGACGATGATGAATCGCTGCATCCATTGCACGCGCTGCATACGTTTTGCTGATGAAATTGCCGGCATACCAGAAGTTAGCGCCATTCACCGCGGTGAACATACGGAAATATCAACACTTGAAAACGCAATTTCGTCTGAACTATCAGGCAATCTTATTGATATTTGCCCTGTTGGCGCGCTTACAAACAAACCAAATGCTTTTCATGGCCGCGTATGGGAACTAAAAAAAACTGATGGCATTGACGTTCTTGATGCGGTTGGTTCTAACATCAGTATTCATTCACGGGGGAACCAAGTTTTTCGTATTCTTCCCCGGCTTAATGAGGATGTAAATGAAGAGTGGATATCCGATCGCACCAGATTTGCATGCGATGGCTTAGCGTCTCAGCGTCTTGACCAACCTTACAAACGTATTGATGGCAAGTTAACACCATGCACATGGGATGAAGCTTTCTCCACGATAAAAGACGTCCTTGCACCGCTAACTGGCAAAAAAATTGCAGCTCTTGCTGGGGATCTTGTTGATGTAGAATCCGCGTATGCTCTTCGTCTATTGCTTGACAGCCTAAAGTCACCACATCGAGATTGCCGTCAAGATGGCGCTCAACTACCATATGAAAATCGTGCACACTACCTTTTTAATACGACCATTCAGGGACTAGAAGGCGCTGATCTAATTTTACTTGTTGGCACGAATCCACGTACAGAGGCGCCGCTCATTAATGCACGTATTCGAAAGCGTTATTTACGTGGCAATTTAACGATTGGTCTTATTGGTGATAATGTCGATCTTACCTATCCATATCAGCATCTTGGCACAACAGCTTCTACGCTAAATACGATCCTTGATGAAAAGAATAGCTTTGCAAAGACATTAGCATCAGCCAAACGCCCTGCCCTTATCCTAGGTCAATCGTGTTTTACACGCGCCGATACGCCTGCACTGCTTTCTGCCATACAAAAAATTCTTTCAGCAACACCAGCGTTTTTAAAAGATGATTGGAATGGATATAATGTATTGCATACTGCGGGTGGACGAATCGGTGCAATGGATGTTGGATTTACGCCAAGCGCATCCGGCTTTGCAACAGCAGAAATCCTAAAAGGTTGCCAGTCCGGTGCAATTAAAGCTGTTTACGTGCATGGTGCTGATGAAATTGAGGCAGACGCATTTGGCAAGGCTTTTGTTATTTATCAAGGACATCATGGTGACCAAGGAGCGCACAGTGCCGATGTTATTTTGCCTGGTGCCGCGTATACAGAAAAGGATGCACTTTATGTAAATACCGAAGGACGAGTTCAGCGTAGCTATGCAGCAATCAGCCCACCTGGGCAAGCAAAAATCGATTGGACAATCATTCGTGCCTTGTCAGAAGTACTCGGGCACACGTTACCATTTAACACGCATGAAGAACTGCGAGCCCATCTTGAGGCAGCGCATCCATTTATGGCGAACATTGATGCGGTTGCTGATGTGCCATGGTCACCGTTGCCAACCGCCGATGGTGAACTTAGCGACATGGCTTTTGCATTACCTATTAGCAATACGTACATGACTTGCCCCATTACACGTCATTCAAAAACAATGGCAGCGTGTGTGCATGAAATTTTAAATAAAGGAGCGCCCCATGACGCCGCTGCTTAGTGAATTGCTAGGATATGCTATCGACATTTTTATGATTGGATTCAAAGCGACTCTCTTGATGATTGCATTGTTATTAGGCGTTGCATACTTAACGCTTGCTGAGCGAAAAGTCATTGGATACATGCAATTGCGTGTTGGTCCTAACGTTGTTGGCCCATTTGGTTTGCTCCAACCCATTGCCGATGGTATTAAGCTTCTTCACAAAGAAACAATTATTCCAATGGCAGCAAATAAATTACTATTTTTAGCTGCGCCTGTCTTGTTTTTTAGCCTAAGCCTTGCTGCTTGGGCAGTTATTCCATTCGCACCAAATTGGGTATTTTCAGATATCAATGTTGGACTGCTGTATTTATTAGCCATATCATCACTCGGCGTTTATGGGATCCTTATTGCGGGATGGTCGAGTAATTCTAAATATGCTTTGTTAGGTGCCTTACGTTCCGCTGCACAAATGATCTCATACGAAGTCTCTATTGGTTTAATCTTGGTATCTGTATTACTATGCGCCGGCTCACTCAATCTAACGAATATTGTCATTGCACAACACGATTGTTGGTATGCAATCAAACTATTCCCACTGTTTGTCATGTTTTTTATATCATGCCTTGCTGAAACTAATCGCACGCCTTTTGACTTACCAGAAGCCGAGGCTGAACTTGTTGCTGGCTATCACGTTGAATATTCAGCATTTCCTTTTGCCTTATTTTTCCTAGGTGAATATGCAAACATAATCTTGATGAGCGCGATGTGTACTATTCTTTTTGCCGGCGGTTGGCTTGCCCCATTTTCATACCCTATGATCGATTGGGTTCCACCTGTAATTTGGTTCTTGGGCAAAATTTGCGTATTTCTATTTATCTTTTTATGGACGCGTGCAACATTACCCCGCTATCGCTATGATCAATTGATGCGCCTTGGTTGGAAAGTGTTTCTACCCCTTAGCTTGCTTGGCGTGGTCATTGTGTCCTTATGCATAATGCTAAAAGGAGCTGCTTAATATGCTTAAACGAAAATTACTACAGCATGCCTTTAAAAGCTGGTTTTTAACTGAAATTATTAAAGGATTTGCAAAGACTCTACGTTATTTTTTCAAGAAAAAAGTAACCATTCAATATCCTTTTGAAAAGAACCCAATTAGCCCTCGCTTTCGGGGTGAGCATGCGCTACGTCGTTATGATAATGGTGAAGAACGTTGCATCGCCTGCAAATTATGTGAGGCTGTTTGCCCAGCTCAAGCGATTACAATCGAAGCCGAAGAGCGAGCAGATGGAAGCCGTCGCACCACTCGCTACGATATTGATATGACAAAATGTATTTATTGCGGTTTATGCCAAGAGGCCTGCCCAGTGGACGCAATTGTACAAGGGCCAAATTTTGAGTTTGCTACAGAGACGCATGCCGAATTGATTTACACAAAAGAAAAACTTTTGTCTAATGGTGATCGATGGGAACCTCAGCTTGCACAAAATCTTGCGAAAGATGCCAAATTTAGGTGAAATTGCGCAAGTTCGAAATATTAGATTGAAACCATAAAACTTTATTTTATTACTGAATAATTATTTGCATATTTTAGTAGAAGCAAAAGTCTACTAAACATCTCCAGTAAGGTTTTTTTTACTTTTTGGAATATGGCTCGTGAAAGAATGTGCACCATAACAAGCAAACAAAAATAAATTAGCATCTTCCTCTTGAAAACATTCCCCACTATACCAATATTAAAAAAACATGGTAGAGTATGCTGACGCTATCTGCCGACACTTGCATACGTGGGTATGCACTAACACATAAAAGGATTTAATTATGTCTTTCATCGTAAAAGCACTCATACGTATGGGGCTTATGGTTGTCATGGTCGCAGCGGCCACTGGTTATGTATTCCCTACCCTCGCACGCATTCTTAGTCATAATATATGGTTTAACGCCGCCATATTTGGCGTTACTGTGTTCGGCGCTATCTATTGCTTTTATCTTATGTTTGGATTGATGCAAGAACAAAAATGGCTTAATCGTTTTGATTCGGGTCGCGAACGTTTTCCTGGCACACCAAAAGTTAAAATCCTTTCGCCGATCGTTATTTTGATGAATGACGAGCACCCATTAACAAGCCTTACACCGATCGCAGCAAAATCAATTTTATCAAGTATTGAATCACGTCTTGATGACTCACGTGATATCTGTCGCTATATCGCTAACTTACTTGTTATCCTAGGTCTATTAGGTACCCTTTGGGGGCTATCACAAACCGTTGGTGGTGTTTCAGGCGTTATTGGCAATATTGGCTCGACAAAAGATCTACAACCAATGCAATCAGGGTTTATGATCGCGTTGGCTGGTATGGGGACTGCTTTTAGCTGTTCGATGCTAGGTCTTGCCGGGTCACAAATCGTTGGCTTTCTTGACCTACAAGTTGGCCGGGCTTTTTCAATTTTTTATAACAATCTTGAGGAACGCCTTGCGTGCAGCACACGCTATTCAGCAGGTGCTGCTGACATGGGATCTTCAGGCCCTGCATACAGCCAAGGCTTGCTTGAGCAAACAATTGAAGGACTTTCAGCGCTGCAACAACAAATGAAAAAGGGCGAAGAAACACGGCTGACAATGACAAAATCTCTGCAGATTTTTAGCGAGAAATTAAGCGAGATGAGTGAACATATGATTGCACATCAAAGTTTCTCTCAGCGTTTGGCCCAAAATCAAGTCGAACTTCAAGAGCTACTCATGACCCAATCAAAAGAAGGGCCGCAAGGGCGTAATGATGAGATTATTAAAACACACGTACGCAGCCTTGACGCAACCTTAACAAAAATGCTTGAAGAGCTTATTGAAGGGCGTAATCGCACCGCGCAAGACATTCGCAATGAAATTCGCGTTGTTTCACGTACCCTCTCTGCCATTGCAAGCAATGGCCAAGAAGCAGCATAGATAAGTAATATGTTCTTTTTTTCATTTACAATGTGAAAAATATGGTTATAAATTTATACTAAGGTGTTTTTAATACGCACCTCACCAATCAATAAACGTCTTACCAGCGGCACTCTACCGCAATAATTAAGACGCAAGTGGATCTTTAGAAATTAGAAACAGGGAATTACTATGCAGAAATTAATGGCTGGCAAACGCGGCATTATTATGGGTCTTGCAAATGACCACTCATTAGCCTACGGCATTACAAAAGCGCTTGCAGAGCATGGTGCAGAGATTGCATTTACCTACCAATCAGATACAATTGCGAAACGCGTTGCGCCCCTTGCAGCCTCTTTTGGGTCAGACTTTCTAATTGAGTGCGATGTATCAAAAGAAGGTCACATTAAAGCTGCTTTTGAAAAAGTGAAAGAAAAGTGGGGCACAATTGATTTTGTGGTTCATTCATTAGCATACTCTGATAAAGACGAACTAAAAGGACAATACCTAAGCACATCAAAAGCTAACTTTTTAAATTCACTTGATATTTCATGCTATTCATTTACTGAAATTTGTCGTGAAGGATCGGCTATCATGAATGAAGGCGGAGCATTTTTAACCCTTTCTTATTATGGTGCAGAAAAAGTTATGCCGCACTATAATGTTATGGGCGTTGCTAAGTCTGCCCTCGAAGCCAGCGTGCGTTACCTGGCTGTTGATTTAGGCGGTCGTAATATTCGCGTTAATGCTATTTCTGCAGGTCCTGTTAAAACCTTGGCCGCATCTGGCATTGGCGACTTTCATCATATCTTAAAATGGAACCTCTATAACTCACCACTTAAGCGCAATACATCACAAGATGATCTAGGTGGCGCTGGGCTTTATCTATTAAGCCCTTTGTCTTCGGGCGTTACAGGTGAAATTCATCACGTTGATTCAGGCTACCATGTTGTTGGTATGAAAGCCGTCGACGCACCTGATATTAGCACAGTCTAAAAATTATATTTAAAATTAAGAGCGGATATCCTTTAGTTACATCACTTCCCCTGATAGACTTTGCGTATGCAACACATAAAAATAGAGGGCGAAGCGTGCGATCTTATATGCAAAGAAGTTTACTTGGCATCTGCACGCTTGCTTTTCTTACAAGTTGTGACTGGGTTACATCTACCGAAGAAGACCCGACAAAGGATTTATTTCGTACAGAAGGCGTGCCTTACGACGTCACCTTCACGCCAGAGCTAACAGGCTCCCTTGAAACAGCCATCAAAAGATCATCAAAACTTTTACGTCTTGCTATCAATCAGCCATCATCAAAGAATGCATTAATAAAGCGTGCAAAAAAGGATCAAGAAGTCTTTTATCACATTTTGCATGAGAATGGTTATTTTGAAGGAACTGTAGATTTTAATGCGCATGACGCTGCAGAAGCACCAAATGGCAACCAAAACAAAGACGAGTCAAGCGAAAATGCAGTGCTTGGTTCAAAAAAGCCACTTGCAACAATTGAATTTAAGATCATCCCGGGATCATGTTTTAATATCGGTAGCATATCAATTCATACTGACGAAACCTCAGATTTCAAACAAAAACAAACACTACGCTTAACGGAAGATATTGTTGGCCTTAAAGTTGGCGAACCTGTTGAACTTAAAAAGCTAGAATCTGCGAAAAAGAAAATTAAAAATTATTTTCTTGAAAAAGGTTATCCATTTGTAAACGTTGGTTTTCCTCAAGGCACCCTTAATAAAGAAGCGAAGACTCTGCATGTAATATTTCCTGTTTCACTGAAACAATTTGCCATCATTGAAAGCACAAAAATAGAAGGTCTTTCACACGTCAATCAATCCTTTATTGAAAATCGTATTACCTGGAAAAAAGGCGATCCCTACAACGAAAAAGAAATTAAGCGCACACAAAAAAAATTGATTATGTCAAATACCATTTCAAATTTTCATGTAACAGCAGAACCCACACAAAATTCAGATAATCAATCCTCTAATACGCAACAAATTATAATGCATGTTAAAGCTGTCGAAGCGCGCCCTCGTGTTATCGGTGCTGGTGCTCGCTACTCAACATCCGAAGGTGCTGGAGGCCGCGTCTTCTGGCATCATAACAATGTATTTGGAGATGGTGAACATTTAGGTGCGTCATTCAGGTCATCTAAACGCGAACAACGTGGAAAAGTATCCTATGAAATTCCTGATATTGGAGGAGCCGAAAACACCTTGTCATTCCAAGGTATTCTACTGCGGGAAAAAACACGTGCTTATAGCGGAAGAACACTTACCGAAGGCATGTCATATGAAATCCCGATACAAGACACATTGAGCACATCCATTGGTGTACTCAATGACGCGAGTCGCTTCTATGCACAAAATACCTTTTTTAATAGCCATTTAACTGGTGTTCCATTAATTGTAAAAATTGACACAAGCGATAGTTATTTGGATCCATCTAAAGGTATACGATTATCACTTGAAGGCACACCATATTGGGGTAAACTGGGCGAGCAAAATGGGCAACTTTCACGCACAACAGGCACTATTCAAGTATATTTGCCCATCAAGCAAAACGAGCTCGGTGAAGGTCAGTTTGTGTTAGCGGGTTTTGCAAAAGCAGGAACATTATTTATAAACGATTTCACAAAAACACCCCCTAACAAACGTTTTTATGCAGGAGGCGCTTCTTCTATTCGTGCCTACAGCTATCAAATGGTTGGCCCACTTACAGGCACAACACCAGTTGGCGGACGCTCAATGGCCGAATATGGAGCAGAAGTACGCGCACGCGTCAGCGAATCAATAGGTCTTGCAACCTTTTTTGAAGCAGCAGCGGTTACAACAAAGCGCACACCCGAATTTGGCAAAAAAGACACGCTTTATGGAGCCGGCGTGGGAATACGCTATTTTAGTGGATTTGGCCCTATACGATTTGACCTTGCTTTCCCATTCACACGCCGTAAAGATGCAAACGGAAAGCGCATTGATTCGCCATACCAATTTTACATTAGTGTCGGACAGGCGTTTTAGTTATTTTTCTTTACAAAGAAACACTTGAAAAATACAAATACAATACCTATATAAACTACAATCTAACGTAAACTTTGAAATATTTTTCATATGAAAAAAATGCATCTAATAACCAATCTATTAATATGTATATCTGCATCTACCAGTTTTTCCTGTGTTAGATCAGACTTAGCAGATAGAACTCCGGAAGTGGCCTTAGAAAAATCACTAAGTCTTGCACTAAAGCTTGATCCAGGCAAAGTCTCAGTACTCATTTCATGTCTTGATGAGAACCACCGCATAATATATGAAGGATCAGGAGTCGCCATTGATCGTCATACTATTCTAACAGCAGCGCATGTCGTATATGGCTATTCTAGGATAGTAATCTGTAATAACGTGGCAACCAACGGGTGCCGCAATGTTATTTCAGATATTAAAGAAAAAATTATCCATCCTAACTTTAGCCCCGCTGAAAGTAGAACTACTGGAACTAAAAAACCAAGGGTACTCAGACAGGATGAGCAAGGTAGCTACGAGATTTTTGCTGCTGACTATCGTGGGCCTACGGATTATGATGAGATAGGAACGCCGGTTAATATATCTACGATTAGCGAGATGACACTAGAGAAGTTAGCATCAACTGACTGTCTTCGTATGGAAGCTACAAAAAATGACTTAGCCATCTTGAAATTGACCACTCCTCTAGCAGAAGATCTCCCCTACCCAGCACTTTCCACCGTGTCAGAATTAAATGATCAAGATGGCGTTGCAATAGGTTGGGGAATTCCCAGATATAACAGGCAGCTAGAAGGCGCCGTTGAAAGCAAATATCGTTTTCCAGAAAAGCACTTAATAAGCTGCAAAGTCAACACAAACACAACATTGCATACTGACGAAAAAATATTATATGCTAGCTATAGAGGTCTGCTAATTAATGGAGGCAAATCCTTTATTCCAGACAGCAACAATATGATGAAAACAACAGGACTTCCTGTTCATGGTGATAGTGGAGGTGGATTTTTCATAAAATCATCTTATAATCCAACATCACCTTCTATATTAGCGGGCATACAAAGCCAAATACTTTCTTTATACTCTACTGAAATAGAAAATCCGCAATTAAGAACTGAACTGGCACATAATGTGCAGCCTATTTATCCACTGTGGACAGATATAACACACCACACTGCCTGGATTACAAGGTATAGAGGATAGGTGTTTTAGTTGAGTATTGCGAATAAAGTTGCTACGATTTAAAAGACGATAACGTTAACGCGACTCTCAAGGTTTTCATGACTGATCCTATTAAAACTACCTCTGAAACTAAGCCATTCATTGAAGTGAAGAATCTCGCCAAGGCATTCGGCCACAACAAAGTACTGAATGGAATATCGTTTTCCGTAAACAAAGGCGAATCATTTGTTATTATCGGTGGCTCGGGCACAGGAAAATCAGTTCTCATAAAATGCATTTTAGGGTTACTCACCCAAGACACTGGTGAAATATATATCAATGGTGCAGATCTTGCAAAATTATCGGAGAGCGAACGTCAGAAAACCTTGATGCGTTTTGGTATGCTCTTTCAAGGCGGCGCCTTGTTCGATAGCATGACTGTTGCTGAAAATATTGCCTTTGGTTTAGTCCAAGGGTTGGGTATGGACAAAATTCAAGCACGCAAGATTGCGCTGGCTAAATTAAGCGCTGTCGATTTAGCATCAAAAGTTGCTGATGTATATCCAGCAGAATTATCAGGTGGCATGCAAAAGCGTGTCGCTCTTGCGCGCGCGATTGCAACCAACCCAGATGTAATTTTCTTTGATGAACCAACGACAGGTCTTGACCCTATTATTAGTGGTACTATTAATGATTTAATCGTTCGTTGCGTGCGCGACATAGGGGCAAGTGCCATCACCATTACACATGACATTACAAGCTTACGCAGAATTGGCGATCGTGTTGGGTTGCTTTATAAAGGGCAATTCATATGGCAAGGAACAGCTCGGCAAATGGATGAAACAAATAATCCATACGTTGTGCAGTTTATCAATGGCAAGCCAAACGGTCCATTTACGGCGTGAGATATACTAAAATGTTTTTCTCGAGCAAAGGCGGGAATGGCATGTAATTTTTCGTTTTCTACCGATAAGCCTGGTCTCCCACAAAAACATCCGTTGGCGTTAAAGTCTCCGGCAGGCACAGACACGTAAGATCTGACTCAAATACCTTTCTCGTTTTTTGAAGCAAATCATCAAAGCTTTCAATCACAAAATAAACATCCTGATACCGATCAATAATATACTCAGTCTTCATAATGCGCTCTGCATCAAGCCATATTCGATTTGGCACATCCGATTCCAAGCAATAAACAGATTCACCTTTTGACGACACAATGCCGGCACCATAAATTTGCAACCCATCTGGCGTTTGAATCAAGCCAAACTCAACCGTGTACCAATACAAACGCGCAAGATATTCTAAATGCTGCGCCGCAATCGCTTTAAGCCCTGCCCTGCCGTACGCCTGCATATAATCGGCAAAGATGGGATGCGCCAATAATGGAATATGACCAAAGATATCATGAAAAATATCAGGTTCTTGAATATAATCAATTTGTGCCGGTGTTCGCAAAAACGTTGTTGATGGAAACTTACGATTCGCCAACAATTCAAAAAATAATTCATCAGGCACCAGGCCAGGCACAGCCACAACTTCCCAACCTGTGCGTTCCATTAGTTTTAGATTCAGTTCGTTAAATTTAGGGATACCCGTTGGGCTAATACCTAAGAAATCAATCCCATCAATAAAAACCTGAACGGCTCGCCCTTGTAAAATTGTGCACTGCTGCGCCGTCAACAAACGCCATAATGCATGCTCTTCAGCAGTATAAGCATCCCATTGCTGATCTAAAAAAGCGTTAAATGTCATTTTTTTATCATCTCACCAACATCCCTATTGCTATTTTAGACAAAAATAGTTTATTTTAAGTTTATCCGATCCAGATTTAACAAAATAATTTTGGTTGTGTCACACATAGACACCCTCAATTAAAATCTGAAAAAGCTGCCTGCATGGTGAAATCGGTAAACACAACAGACTTAAAATCTGTCGAGCGAAAGTTCTTGCCAGTTCAAGTCTGGCTGCAGGCACCACCTTTGTTTCCCCTCCTTTAGACCAAATCATTTATAATTAATAAAATAAATTGAATAATCATATCCTTTTATGCTATATGTTCACCTGTAAGGAAATATAGACAATCTAAAAGGATATTAAAATGAAATTAAACTTTTATTCAAAAATAATTATACTCTTGATTACAATGATACCGCATTGTTTTGCTTCAACTGCAGTGGAGCTTGCAAAATCAAACACTCACCCAACAGAGAGTACAAGTGTAACAGCAGGACGCTTATTTATAGAGAGCGAAGATGACGCACGTTGTGCGCAATACGAAAAGACCCCTGGCGAATTTGAGCAATATAAACAACATACAACCAAAATCGATGCTCTTCTTTCAGACGAAAATAAAGTTAAAAAAGATGAAACTGCATCAGATGCGATGATCGCTGCAATCGTTAAAGCGGCGATTGATAAAGAAATCACACATTATAATGATGGGTCTATAACTGGTCTTAGCCCTGTAAAAAAGACACTCCAGTCCTTAACGCCAGGTCATGCTTTAATAAATCACTTCACGGTGCTTTCCCTTATCGAGGATGCAGCAGCATCTTTTGTTACAGGTGCAAAACACATATTTAATTCGGCATATTCTGAAGACATAGCAAATAATGCTAATTCTATTTATAGTCAAATAGAAGCTATAAACTCAAGCATAACAAGGAAAGTCTTTACGGATTGCCTAACCATTTCATATGGCAAGCATGAAACTGGTATCAAGACGGTTATAGCTAAAATTCAAATTGAAGAAGAAGCGATTAAAAGTGCAGAAGCTGAAGTAATCAAAGCTGCTCTTGAAGCGAAGGAAGCTGAAAAACTTCAAGAAATTGAAGACGCTCGTATAGCTGCTGAAAAACTTCAAGAAATTGAAGACGCTCGTATAGCTGCTGAAAAAC
>JANRCF010000037.1:47091-53333 GCA_030727085.1 Alphaproteobacteria bacterium
CTGAAAAACTTCAAGAAATTGAAGACGCTCGCATAGCTGCTGAAAAACTTCAAGAAATTGAAGACGCTCGTATAGCTACTGAAAAACTTCAAGAAATTGAAGACGCTCGTATAGCTCCTGAACAAGCTGAGAAAGATCGCCTCGCCGCCGAAAAAGGTAGAAAAGGTAAAAAAGGTAAAAAAGGTAAAAAAGGTAAAAAAGGTAAAAAAGGTAAAAAATAACCTTATTACGAGTCAACTGTAAAGGCACATAAAGCCGAAAAAGATGAATATGATGCTTCAGTTCCTCGTCTAAAAGCTACTAACGCTTCTAGGTAACTTACCCTACCAACAACATGACTAAACGAAAGGCAGTCTTAACAGGCTGCCTTTTTTGCATGCGTATTAGTCACCTCCTTTCGTGTATTCACCGGGCGTCGACCCGGTGACCTAGCTACCTTTTTATATTTTAGATCCCCGGGTCGACGCCCGGGGAAGACACAACCAGGAAAAGATTAACTCAATGACAGTGAATGCCGTGACAGGCTGCCATGACGATAATATGCCAGCCATTTTACCCACCCATTTTTCATAAGATTCCTCTTCTTTCCTCATCGGGCCAGCAGAGAAAAATAAACACAAAATTAACATAAAAATTAAATTGATTTATCTTATTTTTCCATGTTAAAGATGGGTTGTCACTCTGACATTAACAACTTAAAAAGGCGTAAAAATGAAAATTAAATTTTATTTAGCACTAATAACACTCACGCTTTTTACTCAGATGTATTGTATTGCGTCGGCAGCAGTGGATCATGACGTAAAAATATCCGCCCAAACAACAGAGGCAGCAGCGATCAGCTATCTGACCACGCATGATGATGCGCGGTGCGTTTCCTATACGACAAACCCAGGTGATACAGAATCTTATAAAACACCCACACGAGAAATCAGCAGTTTTCTTTCTGAAAAAACAAAGAAAACAATCATAACCGTTGCAATTGGTGAAAAAATTACGCATTTCAAATCAGATGTGAACTATCTACTTAAGGATGAATTACAAAGAAATAACCTATTGTCATTAGAGCCCACTGATCCATATTATGGTCACTTTCGCGCCTTGTCCCTTATCGATGACATTGCAACGCAGCTAGTTGGTTATGTGTTTGGTGATGATTTTGATGTTGATGCTGCCATCAGTAAAGTTGATAATGCTTTGTTTACCCAAATCTGGAATTTAAGTGAAATAACACGCGATATGTTTAAAGGCTGTTTTACTAACGCGCATAGCAATCATAAAACAGGAATCGAAAAGCATATTGAAAAATTAAAAGGAGCGAATGCAGAATCGCCCGTTATTGTTCCTGATGTTACAGCATCCAACCCCAGCACGCTTGAATTTAGTGAATCAGATAATGGCTTACGTCCAGATCAAGATCTTTTATCAATTGGAAAGCTGACTAATTCAGAAGATTCAAAAGCAGATGACGAAGAACACAAAGGAAGCACTGCCGCTGAAGAAACGGTTATTCAAAGGACTTTATCAGATACGACACTTGTCCCAACTGTTTCAGATGATGGATCTTTAGAATTAGATATCTCTTCTAAAGTGCATGAAAGCCCAGGTAAAAAAGATCCATTAGATGTTTTATCAAGCGGCAATGGTGATAGTAATGGCGCTACAGGTGCCGCAACCACAGTAACAGTAGAAATTATCGAAACGATAATATTTCTAAATGCTGCTGACGCTAAGGCTGCTGCCAAATCAAAACTTGAAGCAGCTAAAAAAGCAAAACCTTATGATCAGGCTGCAGTTAATGAATTAGAAAAAGAAGTAGGTTTAGCGCGCACATATAAAACGGCTCAAGAGGCTTATGATAAAGATACTAAATGTAAAAATCCAACACTAGGAGCAAGCTTGAGTGCAGCTAAAGAAGCATATGAAAATTATATGCGTGCTAAAGGAGTTGCAGAAAGTTCTGATGCAGGTAGATCCAGAAGAAATTCTGGAGCATCTGATACAGGCACATCTAGAAAAGATTCTGATGGCAGGACTCTTGGACCAAAACGATTTAGCTTTACTGGCATGATGAGTGGTAAGAAATAACATGTCTTCCCCGGGCGTGACCCGGGGATCTCGGCTGTTTTCATAATCTGCATTACCTTTTGTAATTTAGATCCCCGGGTCACGCCCGGGGATGACACAAATAGGTGTAGTTATTATTATGATACAAATAGGTGTAGTTATTATAAAGTGACTGGCAGTGTTGATACATACAACTAGATTACCGCGCCCTTCGGGCTCGCAATGACGAGTTGGTTACATGATCAAATTAGACTTGAACGGCTAATCACCTACGCCCCCACAACAGCTCCCTGCCCTCGATTTTGCCACAACCATACTGGCACACCCGCAAGCAAGATGATAAATGACCACATCAGCATCACAGTGCTTGCACCCCATAGCGTCCACAGTGAGAAGACGAGTGAAAGGCCGCCAATAACAATTGCCTTAGTACTTAGCTTTTGGTCACGTTTTAAAATCGTAAAATAAGCCGCAATACATGCCAGATAAATAACCAGCACCAATGTTAGTGAAAAATCGATAATAAAATTAAATTGCTTCAGTAAATTTTCAGACATCGACAATGCAACAAATGGTATAGAACACAACGATGAAATAATAATCCCCCATAGCGGCGCGCCTCCTTTAGTAGTGCCTTTAAAAATAGGTGGAAACAAACCATCATTTGCCGCACCTAGTGCTATACGTCCCACAACCATTGTCCAGCCATTAAGCGCTCCCACACAGCAAATAGTAGCAACAATTGCAACAGGAACACCCCAATATCCACCAAACAAGAGTGTCGCTAAATCAGCATACGGTGCTTTTGAAGTCAATAGATCTGCACGTGGAAGAACCCCCATAATCGCTATGGTGCCAATAACATAAACAAATGCAGCAATAAGAGTTCCAATTAAAATCGCACGTGGGATATTCTTTTTAGGGTTTTCAACATCCGTGCCCGGAACGGTCCCTGTTTCAAGACCAATAAATGCCCAAAGCGTCAGCAGTGCCGTCGCATTAATCGCCGAAAAATCTGAAAGATTAGATCCATTAAAAGGAATAAAATTATCAACCTTGATGTAAAACATTGCAATTGCAGGAACAGCTACAAGTGGAATTAGCTTTAACACAGTAATAATAAATTCAAACCGACCTGCCACCTGAAGCCCGTATAAATTAATGACAGCAATGACAATGATCAAACCGGCCTCAAGCACGAATGTTACAAATGGCGATAGCCCACCAAAAATCGAGGATGTATAACCAACCGCACCAACAACAAGTGCAGCATTACTTACCCATGATAATACCCAATAACCCCACGCTACATAAAAACCGGCTGATTTACCAAACGCATCTTCAACATAGGTGTGTGGCCCTCCTATTTTGGGACGGCGCGCGCTCAAGGCTGCAAATACAAACGAAAGCAAAATAGCACCAATGGATGTGGCAATCCATCCAGCGATACAAATCGAACCAAAGGCAGCAAGAGTTGCGGGCAACATAAACACACCGGAACCAACCAAATTGCCGGTTACAAGCATAACAAGGGTCCAAAGACCCATTTTTTGAGAAGATGGTGATGCCATATAAAAACTCCGAAAAGCGAATTAATGATGAGAATGAATACAAAAAGGATGTAGCAGTTAAATCTGCTAGAGAGAATACAATGCCCCCAAGGGCTTTCGTTGTTTTCGGAACAATGTCACGTGATGTTTCTCTGCGAACGGTTATTCTATAAAATATATAGGATTATAATATCTACACGCAAGACTTTATTCATAATGGTTGCTGACTGCCTTTATTAATATCATAAAATCACTGAAGATTGTATGTTCTAAGATAAAACGGTTTGATTTCTGTCAGTCAAGGTTGAAATATAACATAAAATTCAACTTGAAACAAAAACATATTTTGTTTTACCTTTTTGATAATTTAGTAGCAAAAAAAACAATCAAAGTCACTTTATTATTGCATACCAGTCTTATTAACCATATAAGTGTGATTATCAAACGCCTTCCACAATCCAACATAGAATCTCAAAGCATGCCAGTTGAAGAAACAACAACACAGTCTGCACCGATGGAAAGCGCGCATCTTGATCCTCAATTTGGCCTTATAGAATGGTTTGTCCAAGAAAACAGGATAACGTTGTGTCCCTATTTATCCAAAATCTTAGCATTAAAAACAACAGATATTACGCACCCTTATAACGAGTGGATGCAACTCGATCATCCTGATGATGCTCCCCAGATAGATATACTTCGTGCAAAACTATTCTCAGGACAAACAAACTATATTCTTTATGAAAGCCGAAAAATGTGTCGTGATGGACAATGGCGATGGTTTAGAGTACGTGGAAAAATTATAGAAAGTGATCAAGCAGGCAAGCCATTGCGATCTATTACAATATGTACAGAAATTACAAAATTTAAGGAAGCAGAACAAAAATTAGAAAGAATGCAAGTTTTATATTCTGAAATCAATAAAATTAAAGAATGTAATAAAAACGATCCTTCTTTTAAAAATATAGCTTCTGAAATATTACAATCATTTAAAAAACTAACTCACTCATCTAATGCACTATTAATTTTTTCCCCGGTAAATTACACGAATAATCATAATAGCCCCTCCCCCCCTCCTTTGCTCGATGCAGAAAGTGTTGATATTAATAATTTAGGGATATCCGCAGAAAAACTTAATTTTATAAACAAACTCTTTTTCATAGAGAATTATCTTATTCAAAACAACCAAGAAACTTCATTTTTGGGTATTAGCCTTTATTTGCCATTCAAACAAAAAGGTATGATTATTGTTGAAAGAAATGAATTCTTTGATGATGAGCTTATTGAGTTTCTAGCACCTCTTATCGGCGCCGTAACGCATATCATTAGTATTCATAAGCTCGAAATAAATCGAAGCGAACTGGATAATATGCTCTCATTTTTTATAAAGCAAGTGCCTGTGCCGGTCGCCATGTTTGATACAAATATGTGTTATAAATTTGTAAGTGACGAATGGCATAAAGCTTTTACAACAAACAGAAGTCAGGGATTTATTGGAAAATCGCACTACGATATTCATCCGAACATACCCGAAGTCTGGCGCCAACGACACCAAGCCGCTATGCGCGGCGAGGTGCAAGTATATTTGGATGTGAAGGCAACTCACATTCTCGAAGAACCCATTTGGGTTGAGGGCACAATGCATCCGTGGTATACCCTAGATGGATCCATAGGTGGAATATTTATATATTCAAAAATAGTTACTGATCGGATAGAGACTGAAAAAAATCTTAAAGCAACCGTAAAAAACCTAAGTAGATCAAACGAGGCACTTGAACGCTTTGCCCATGTTTGCTCGCACGATTTAAAAGAGCCATTACGCAGCGTATCAAATTTCATTCATCTCTTGTTTAACGCGAATTCAGAACATTTTAGCGAAGAATCTATGCTTTATATGCGTCACATACTTAAAGGTGTTGATCGCATGAATCTTCTTATAAAAGATATCCTCGATTACTCAAAAATTGTGGGGCAGTCCACTGGCGAAAGAACTTCTTTAAATATGAATGATGTCATACGCAAAATTAATGATACGTTTGAATATCGCTTTCTAGAAATTGGAGCACGTTTAAATGTAGGCTCTTTACCAACAATTCAGGGCGAACCAACACAAATCAATCAACTCTTTACCAATTTAATTTCTAACTCTCTCAAGTTCCATTCCGACAAACTTCTTGTAATTGATATATTTGCCACTGAGAACGAGTTCTTTTGGGAATTCCATGTGCGCGACAACGGTATAGGAATTGAAAAGAAATATCATAAGAGCGTATTTACGATGTTCAAACGCTTACATAGTAAAAATCAATATGAAGGCTCTGGTATTGGCCTTGCCCTTTGTCAAAAAATCATACATGAACATCTTGGAGAGATCTATGTTGAGTCACCGCCTAGTGGGGGCAGTGAATTTATATTTACATTCCCGAAATCATAAACTCAGATAGAAAAAATATATTGCAGGAAGCAAAACTATGGGACAAAAGATATTTACGTTCACGCGTAAAGTTATTACCTACGCTATTTTAACAAGTTATTTATCGATATGCATTGGTCAATCCTATGCGATGGATCTTCAATTAGATGACAGTCCCCATGCGACTGTCCTGGACAGAAATGGCTTTAAACATCGTA
>JANRCF010000038.1 GCA_030727085.1 Alphaproteobacteria bacterium
CTAATATGCCTTCCAAAAAATCCACATTAGATTCACCATCGTTCAATTTCTGACTTAGATCACGTGTACACTCATCTATTGTTTCTGCAGGTGTTTTGCTTAATATTTTCATAAGAAGGATTTTTTCATCTATTGAACGACAAGAAGGTAAAATTCGAATTACGCTATTAACAGCAGTACTTGCTAGATGGGGGCAATCAACACTTCCCAAACGTGTAATAAGATCCGCCATTTCAATCTCAGACATGCCTTTGCTTGATTTTTTAAGTATTTCTATAAATGCTTCTGTGATTCGCTCTTCCTGAATATTAGCTAACGCAGCCCGAATATTAGAAATTTCATCATCGTCAAATTCTTCGCCATTGTTTTGAGTAAGCTGAGTTAAAGCACCTTTCCTGCCAACGTAAGTAGGAGCAACCGAAGCTGTAGGCACAGGACTGTCTGAAGTTATAATTCTTACAGTTACAAGAGGTTTTGGGCGTTCACTTTCAGTTAAGGGCATAACGCCTGCAAAAGAATATGATGCACACAGCATTAAACCTAATAGTGAATTTGAGGTTTTTCTAGATAAATTATGCATGATTCTAATTTTTCCTTATTATTTTATTTTTTATAATTAATTTCACTACGTTAATATTTACACATATAATTTTAGGTGTTTGTGTTTAGATTTTACCTTAAGGGGGGCTTAAGAAATTTCACACTTTCTGCATAAGACTAGCTTTGTCTAATTCGTTATTTGTGCAAACGAATATCTTCGTCATCTGATTAGGTTTTCTATACCACTGAATCAACTCATAAAAATTATACAAGTAGTTCTTTTTAATTAAATTTTATTTATAAAAATTTTCTTTAAAAAAAAAATCAATAAAACAAACAAAAAATCGTGTAATGATAAAACTTAATAAACGTATATCTATTATTAAGTAAATATACATAATCGCTAGAGCTCCCCCTTGTATCTTGAATTTAGCCACAAAATAAAAAGGAGTTGTTATTCTAGAGACTACGTCTTATCTTTTATTTGCCCTCTCGCAGTCAAGTAATTCCACACTAAACGGCAGGCTGATATAGCAGCAGCCGCACAAAATGTGCAGAGCTCATCAAATTGTCTAACATCCTGCGTCTAGGGTGTAGACTACGAATAATATTTTTGATACAGTACATCGTAATAATGTAAATTTTTTGGAGAAAAGTTATAGCACGATTGTCAGGAGATTCCCCTTCGACTCGCGAACAAAGTCGGCAGGATGGACCGCGTGTTAATCAGGAAATAACGGCGCCCCGTGTGCGCCTTGTTGACGCAGATGGAGAAATGGTTGGTGTAGTTACTAGGCGTGAAGCACTTGATCTTGCTATTGAAGCAAATCTTGACTTGGTCGAAGTTTCACCAAATGCAGAGCCGCCTGTTTGTAAGATACTTGATAACGGGAAATATAAGTACGAACTTCAAAAGAAAAAAAATGAAGCGAAAAAGAAACAAAAAATCATTGAGATAAAAGAAATTCAAATCAGACCAATGATTGACAGCAATGACTTTGAAGTCAAACGTCGTGCTGCTGAACGCTTTTTAAAAGAAGGTAATAAAGTAAAAGTTACCATGCGTTTTCGTGGACGTGAGATAAGTCACCAAGAAATTGGTATGGAAGTGATCAATCGCTTTAAAGATACCTTTGAAGAACTTGCAAAAGTTGAGACGCCGCCACGTTTTGAAGGCAAACAAATGCTTATGATTTTAGCACCAAAAGTGTAGAATTATATACTATATACTATATACTATTAACTATAACTTTTATGAGAAAGAACACGTATGGCAGTACTTTTAACCCTACATCTTATTATTACATTGTCTATGATTGGTGTCATTCTATTGCAAAAGAGTGATGGTGGATCTGCACTTATGGGAGGAGGAAGCTCATCAAGCATGTTTTCAGCACGCGGAGTTTCAAATCTTTTAACGCATGTAACATCAATTCTAGCTACACTCTTCATTGCAAACTGCGTTTTAATGACGACCTTGTCAAATAAGGCAATTAAAAATGCAGCTTCTGTTTTAGATGCACCAAAAACTATTCCACAAACACCTAAAAAATAGTATTTTTATATGCCCTCTCGTTTTATATTCATTACCGGTGGTGTTACTTCCTCTCTTGGAAAAGGACTAGCATCTGCTTCACTCGCAGCATTACTGCAAGCACGTGGTTTTTCTGTTCTTCTTCGTAAATTAGATCCCTACCTTAATGTTGATCCAGGCACAATGAGTCCCTATCAACATGGTGAAGTATTTGTTACCGATGATGGCACAGAAGCTGACCTTGACTTGGGACACTACGAGCGATTTTCGGGTGTTGCTGGAAAAGCAACAGACTATATAACGACGGGGAAAATCTATTCTACTGTTTTAGCAAAAGAGCGTCGTGGCGATTATCTTGGCGCAACAGTCCAAGTTATTCCGCATATCACAGACGAAATGAAACGCTTTGTGCTGAGTAATACCGAGGGAGCTGATTTCGTATTATGTGAAATTGGAGGCACCGTTGGTGACATTGAATGTCTACCTTACCTTGAAGCGATTAGGCAACTTAGAAACGATTTAGGTCGCGATCGAGTGATGTTCGTTCATTTGACATTGCTGCCATATATCCCAACAGCAGGCGAACTTAAAACAAAGCCAACGCAGCACTCTGTAAAAGCGTTGCTGAGTGTTGGTATTCAAGCAGACTTGCTTTTATGTCGATGTGATCGCCCTATTCCTATGGAAGAAAAGCGTAAATTAGCGTTATTCTGCAATGTTAGCTCTGATAATGTCATTGCCGCACTTGATGCTAATAATATTTACCGTGTTCCATTGCAATATCACGCCGAAGGTTTTGATGAACAAGTATGTCGTTATTTTGGTTTGAATGATGCGCCAGCTAATTTAGAAGAATGGAAGAATGTCTGTGCTTCAATCGATACAGTTTTAGGTGTTGTTCGCATAGCGATTGTCGGTAAATATGTTCAACTACTCGACGCATATAAGTCACTCATTCAAGCACTTATGCATGGTGGCATGGCAAATCGTTTGAAAGTTGAATTGGTTTTTATTGATTCAGAAAAAGAACCCGATATCGAAGCCGCACTTTCCAATGTTGATGGCATTGTCATTCCTGGTGGATTTGGTGAACGCGGAGTTGCAGGAAAACTACAAACAATTACCATCGCGCGAACAAAGAAAATTCCAACATTAGGGATTTGTTTTGGCATGCAACTTACAGTTATCGAGGCGTGTAGAAACTTACTTGGTATAGAAAACGCATCAAGTACAGAATTTGGTTTAACTGATGAGCCTGTGGTTGGGTTAATGACCGAATGGATGGACGAACAAGGTATTCAAAAACGCTTTGCAGGTGGAGATTTGGGTGGAACAATGCGTCTTGGTGCATATCCATGTAATTTAAAATCAGGCTCGCTCGTTGAAAAAATGTACGAAACATCGGCTATTTCAGAACGACATCGTCATCGCTATGAGGTTAATACTGCCTATAAAGACCGACTTGAGTCTGTAGGATTATCCTTTTCCGGCTTTTCACCTGATGGTACATTACCTGAAATTTTCGAATATAAAGATCATCCTTGGTACGTCGGCGTTCAATTCCATCCAGAATTAAAGTCAAGACCATTTGCACCCCATCCGCTATTCGTTGGCCTGGTAAAAGCAGCATTTGATCATCAACAAAAAGCGTAAACGTGTCTGTACATTTCAGACACTATCTTGCATAATTAATAAAACACAAGGTATTGATAGACTATGGCTGAGCAATTTGATGAATTTTTAGACGATGTCCAAAAAGACATGCGTAAAGAGAAACTTGACACTATTTGGAAAGAGTATGGAAAACTCATTTCAGCGGTTTTAGTTGTCGCAATTGGTGGATCAAGCGGTTGGGTCTTGTGGAGAAACCATTCTGAAGAGAAATTAAATCTTACATCACAAAAATTTATGAAAGCACAAGAGCTGATTGAGCGTGGTAACGTCAGTGAGGGCCTTGGTGTTTATGATAGCATCATTCATGATTCATCAAAAACATATAAATCACTTGCAACTATAGCAAAAGCTGGCGTATTAGCTGGAAAAAGTCCTGAGGATATACAAAAGGCGGAAGCATTATTGACAAGGCTTACATTGGATAAATCTGCTGATAAAATCATGCGTGACTTTGCAACTGTAACTTTGATTAGGATTGATCTTGATCGCTCCGAATTAAAAACAGTTGATGGTCCAACAAAAGCAAAACTTATCGCGCATTTAGTAACGCTTGACAAACTTTCTACAGATAACTCCCCATATTCTTTATTAGCACAGGAATTAAAAGGGATTATTTTATTTGCACTTAATGACTATGCAAAAGCATCTGAAGTTTATGTTAAAATTGCACAAACAAAAGATTGCCCACGTGGCTTACAAGCACGCGCCGAAATCATGTCACAGCTTATCTTGAAGAACATCAGTGAAATGCCTCAGTAAGAAGCAAAAGGTTAAACATTTGATACTAAAAAACACCCTTACTCTAAATAGAGTGAGGGTGTTTTGTAACGTGGAATAGAAAAACAACTTTAGTCCGGCTTCGTTAAAACTTCGTCATGAAATCACGTCATAGCAATTTGCGCGACGGCCGATGGCGGAGAGAGTGGGATTCGAACCCACGGTACACTTGCGCGCACAACGGTTTTCGAGACCGTCCCATTCAACCGCTCTGGCACCTCTCCGAATTGAATAGGTCAGATTTTAACACCTTTTATAGTGAATTGAAATACAAAATCCTATACAATCACGCAATACAGGAGAGGTTATGTACGCAGCATTATCTATTGCATTATCGCCACTAATTTGGCTCTACGTTCATTATCGCCGACTAAAAGGACTCGATGATCAAAATCGTTTTAAAGAACGTTTTGGATATGCGTCACTGCCACGTCCAGAAGGTAGAATTGTTTGGTTTCATAGTGCAAGCGTCGGTGAAACATTATCCTTAAGATCCTTTCTAAGCGAATGGCATGCGCGTTATCCAAACGATAATATTCTTATTACAACAACAACGATAACAGCAGCAAAAATCGTCAAAGACCAATTTCAAGGAATTGCTATTCATCAATTTGTACCCTTTGATGTTACACTGTGGGTAAATCGTTTTTTAAACTATTGGAAACCAGATCAAGCCTTTTTTGTTGATTCTGAGCTCTGGCCTAACATTGTTCGTACCTGCAAACAAAAAAATATTCCTCTTGTGCTTTTAAATGCGCGTCTCTCTGACCGTAGTTATAAACGATGGAAATGTGTCCCTGCCCTCGCTGGATCGCTACTTAGTCAATTTAGATTGTGTCTAGCGCCAGGCATTGAAACAGAAGAACGTCTTAAAGCCCTTGGTGCGAAAAATGTTGGCATAATGGCTAACTTAAAATTTTCCGTTCCACCTTTGCCTGTTAACCAAGCATACATTGACTATTTCGCCCCCATATTTGAACAAAAGCACATATGGATTGCTGCTAGTACTCATCCAGGTGAAGAAGAACTAATTTTTAATGTGCATCAAACATTGAAAAGGAAATTGCCAAATTTAATTACCATCATAGCGCCACGTCATCCTCACCGAGCCGAGGCACTTGTAAAAAAGGCTAGCGCTCTAGGACTTACTTTCCAAACGTTAGCCTCTGCCTTATCGCGCTTTGATTCAAATAATGATGGGTTCATTGTTGATGAAATTGGGCAACTAGGAACCTTTTATACATTAAGCGATATTGTGTTTATGGGGGGTAGCCTTATCCCGCATGGTGGACATAACCCAATTGAGCCTGCTCACTTTAAAAAACCTGTTTTTTACGGGATCCACATGCATAATTTCCGTGAAGTTTGTCAAGTGCTAACCCAAGCGGGCGTGCGTGCACTTAACAATGAAAATGAATTAGTAGAAGTTCTCTATAACCTTTTTAAAGAACCTGAAAAGCGCTTAAAAATCGGCGAAGATCTTTATTCGATTCTAATGGCACAACAACAGAGCCAAACGCAACTTATTGAAAATTTATGGTGTGATTCTGCTAATGCCATAGCTTAATTTTATTGGAATTACATACCAAATGCAGGTTATAATAATTTGTATAAATTTCATTTGATTTAAGGTAAATAATATGCGCATCACACCAGCAGTAACTCAGATTTTAAACAATTACGAATCAGACAATCCTGGTGTTAAAACAAATTTAGCACGTATGCTAATGCATGGTGAGCTAAGCGGTACAGGGCGCATGGTTATTTTACCAATTGATCAAGGATTTGAACACGGCCCTGCGCGATGCTTTGCCGGAAATCCTGCTGCGTATGACCCACATTTTCATTACCAAATGGCTGTCGATGCAGGTTTTTCAGCATATGCAGCTCCTCTTGGCATGATTGAGGCTGGTGCATCTACTTTTGCAGGTGCTGTACCAACAATATTAAAAATGAACAGTAGCAATTCACTTGTGAGCAAAGATTTACCTGGCGATCAAGCTGTAACGGCGTCTATCTCTGATGCCTTGCGTCTAGGATGTAGCGCTATTGGTTTCACAATTTATCCGGGGTCCGATGCTTCCTTTGATATGTTTGAAGAAATAAGAGAACTTACCGAAGAGGCAAAAGCATGTGGCCTTCCTGTCGTTATATGGTCCTATCCACGAGGAAACCTTTCCAAGGCTGGTGAGACAGCAATTGATGTGGTGTCTTATGGTGCCCACATTGCATGCTTGCTTGGTGCGCATATCATCAAAGTTAAGTTGCCAAGCGCTCATCTTGAGCAAGCAGAAGCGAAAGCGCAGTACATTGCGAATAAAGTGCCCCTTGATACGCTAGCAGATCGTGTGCGTCACGTAGTTCAATGTTGCTTTAATGGCAAGCGCATAGTGGTTTTTTCTGGTGGAGAAGCATCAACTATTGATGCTGTTTTAGCTGATACACGTGCAATTCATGAAGGCGGCGGGAATGGATCAATTATTGGCCGTAATTGCTTTAAGCGCCCACGCGATGAAGCGTTAGGTATGGTAAACGATATTATCAATATTTATAAGAAATAAGAGTTGGGGAATTATATCGTAGCTCTGCGATGCGAGCTACGCATTCCCATAATTAAGATGAGTGCTATTAGTGCGACAAGCCCTATGACAGCGCTCACGATAAATGAATTGTGAAAGCCAAAATTCTTTGAGACCCAGCCACCGACAAGAGGTTCGGCAATTAAAATTGCAGTTGCATTAATTATATAAAAACATCCAAATCCGGTGCCTCGTAAATTTTCAGGAATAATTTCTGCAATCAAAGATGAAAAAATATTCATCGTTATACCATACTGGAAACCCCAAAAAAGAACACCTACTGATAAAATCGAAAGATTTCCTGCTGTAGCTAAAATAATGTCTGCTAAGACTAATAATATAATTCCTATTGCTAGCAACCAATACCGATTCATACGGTCAGCAATAACGCCAATGGGATAAGATGTAGCACACCACCCGGCATTAAAAATCATAAATATAATGGGCGCGTATCGATCCAAAAGACCAAAGTTTGTTTTCGCATGAAGAATTATAAATTGTTCCCCAACGCGTGAAAGCATGAAAATACTATTTATTAGCATTAGTAGCCAAAATGAAGATCCCAACAATCGTAAGTTCGACCACTTAACACGATGCCGACGTTTCTCTGCAGGCAGAGGGACTTCTGATGAAACAGCAGAGTGTTCATAGCGCTTTGGTTCTTTTATAAAAAATATCAATAAGAAAAAAGCGATCGTGGTAGGAATGCAGGCGAATAAAAAAACTGTTCTTATATCATCATTAAATGCGCACATGACTAAGTAACCACAAATAGCCCCCATGAAAGACCCTGCAGTAGCAAGGCTGCGTTTAAGGCCATATGCACTGCCAATACGGCTAGCTGGCGTAATATCGGCAACGATTGCATCACGAGGCGCGCCTTGAATTCCATTCCCAAGACGTTCCAGTATTTTTCCAGAAAAATATAGATTAAAACCAGTTGCTATTGCCATAAGCGGCCTGGCAACTAAAGTGAAAAAATAGCCAATAACCATTATTGGTTTCCGTCGGCGCAAGGCATCACTTATAAGACCAGAAGTAAATTTCATCACAAAAGAGGCTGCTTCTGATAAACCTTCAAGAAAACCAATTCCAACGAGCCCTACGCCAAGCATTTGAAGGTAAAGGCCCGAAAAACTGAATGTCATCATAAAAGAAAGATTAAGCAAAAACATAGAACATCCTAAGACCCAAACTGTCTGAGGAATTGGCAGTATTTCTATGATATTATGGGAAGTGGTTTCTTGCTCTGTACGCACGGTTTCATCAGGAGTTTGAGGTGCCGTGGTTGAAACCGTCATGAATAAGCTCTCGTCGTACTTTGCTATATACATTAAATAAGGGCTTAACACCAAAATTTCAAGTGTTAATTGGATTTTTACACACGCAATGATCATTAAAGTTCAAAAACGTGTTATTTTATCCCCAACTTACGGTTTTTATGCCATTTTTCACATAAGGCTAGTACATCCCTCCGTTCGCACTAAGTATTGCACCTGTCACAAAGCCCGCCCTCTCGTCTGCTAAAAACGATACGCAATACGCAATTTCTTCTGCTGTCCCAAGCCTACCAACAGGGATTGTTGAAATGATTTTTGCAAGCACTGCTTCAGGCACTGCTCGTACCATTTCAGTATCAACATAACCAGGTGCTATTACATTGGCCGTTATCCCTTTTGTCGCCATTTCAAGTGCAACAGACTTTGCAAATCCAACGAGTGCTGCTTTTGATGCCGCATAATTAGACTGTCCACGCTGACCTTTTAACCCATTAACAGATGACACATAAATTAACCTGCCAAAATTCCGTTGAATCATCCCTTCAAGGACTGCCTGCGTAAGATAAAAGCATGAATCAAGATTTGTATGAATGACACTATGCCAATCATTAGACGTCATTTTTCGTATAGTTGAATCGGCGGTAATTCCAGCATTATGAACAAGTATGTCAATAATTCCATGTTCATCAGTTATATGTTTTATGCCATCAAAACATGCTTTCTCATCCGACACATCAAATTGTATCGTAGCAATGCCCGTATTAGTTCTAAATTTAAGTGCTGCGTCTTTATTGTTTGAGTATGTGGCAACAACGCGATAGCCCTTATTATGAAACTCTCGAGAAATAGCAGCGCCAATGCCGCGTGTTCCGCCAGTAATGAGTACAAGACGTGACATGATTTGACCAAACATTAATTATTAATTTAGTTAAATTTTACATAAAATAAGCAGTATTTTCAATCATTTATTTATCTCATCCGCCGTCGTTGCGAGGAACCTAGCTATCTACGTATTTAAACAGTCTGTATTGCCAGGCCTTTTGGGTTCACAATGCCGGTGACTGATATTCTGATATAGATTTTATCGTTAACTTAATGGCAATCAGATAACTTCCGGGAATGAAGGCAGCACGCTAAGCAAGTCTAAGCTACATTCTTATGATTTTGGGGCTGCAAATTCAAACTATCCGAGAATTGCAATGTTGCTAACCGACGATAAAGCGCATTTTGGTCGCACAGCTCTGCATGCGTTCCCACGGCTTGGATGCATCCACGGTCAAGAACAGCTATTTTTTCGGCTTTTAAAACGGTTGATAAGCGATGCGCGATAACAAGTGTTGTTCGTGTTGATGTTAAATATTTCAAACCTTCTTGCACGGCACGTTCATTCTCAGCGTCAAGCGCACTTGTCGCCTCATCAAGCAACAAAATCCGTGGATTCCTTAAAATAGCACGTGCAATTGCAACACGTTGTTTTTGCCCGCCCGACAGTTGTACCCCACGTGTTCCCACGTGCGTATGTATTCCATAAGGAAGCGATTCAATAACCTCTTCTAACTGCGCTATTTGAACGGCTTGCCAGAGATCCTTCACGTTCGCATCAGGACGTCCATACATAATATTGTCATACAGTGTCGTGCTGAACAGTGCGGGCTCTTGCGGGACAATCCCTATACGATGCCTTAAATCATGCACAGACAAATCACGATAATCATGCCCATCAATATAAATAGATCCACTTTGTGGTTCATAAAAGCGCATTAGCAAAGAGAAAATAGTCGTTTTGCCTGCACCTGATGGCCCAACGATAGCCACACGTTCGCCAGGATTAACTGATAATGTAATATTTTTAAGCGCTGGCCGTTCCTGATTGGTTGGGTAAGAAAAACTCACGTTATGAATCGCAACTGTACCATGCGATGGCAAATATTGCATTTTCTTAGGACGTTTCTTGGTTAATGAAGATTTAATTAAAAAAATTTCCGTAAGCCGATCAGCAGCACCTGACGCTCGCTTTAAATCGGCAAAAATTTCACTGTATGAACCTGCCGTCCCAGCGACAAGAATCGCATAAAATAAAAATGCAGAAAGTGTTCCAGAAGTCAGCGTTCCCATTTTAACATCATGCACACCAACCCATAGCAACATACCAATTCCAGCAAAGGCAACGGCCATAACAAAACTCGTTAGCAGTGATCTTTGTAACCCACGTTTTGCTGCAGCCTTAAACGCGTTTGTTGTATAGTTGTGAAATGTTTCTTTATCAATCGCTTCATGCGTGAAGGCTTGGCACGTACTAATATAAGCAAGCGTTTCATCTAAAAAACCACTTAAGTCACCTAGGCGATCCTGTGCGGGCTTGGACAGCGAGCGCACTCTTTGTCCAAATAGCATTGCAGGAAAGACAATGACGGGGACTAGAATGAGCGTATACGTAGCTAGCTTTGGTGAGGTAACGACCATCAGAACAAGCCCACCTGCTAGTAATACCAAATTTCTTAACGCAATAGGCAGAGATGTTCCCAAAACAATTTGCAAGAGACTTGTATCTGTTGTTAGTCTTGACACAAGTTCACCTTGACGTACTTGTTCGTAATAACTGATATCCAGTGAAAGCAAGTGGTTAAACGCATCCTGGCGAATACTTGATATCATTTTCTCGCTGAGCCATGAAACAAAATAGCAACGTCCAAAACTAAATAGCGAAAGCAAGGCAACACCAGCAAATATACCTATTAAGGTTGCGAGAAGTTGTGAGTTATGCTCAAAAAGAAACCCTTGATCAACAACTGTTTTAATAAGGCGGCCAAAGCCTAATACAATTGCACCAGCACCAAGTACAGATAAAACAGCCAGTAATACGCGTATTTTATATGGACGCGCATATTCATAAAACATAGTCATTTTCTTAAACTGAATCCCTGCAGATTGATTGCTAGCTGGGCGCTCCACGTTACGTGCCGCATCATAAGGACTATTTTCACGCATATAAGCCCCTTAAAGAACAGAAAAAATTACTAGATAAGAATTTGGTGGAGCCGAGGGGAATCGAACCCCTGACCTCTACAATGCCATTGTAGCGCTCTCCCAACTGAGCTACGACCCCAAATACTTCTATTATTTATACTTTTTTTAAAAAAGGGTTGCAAGGAATTAAAGCTTAAGTCAGCCGTTCACGCTGAAATAATAACACGCTGATTTTAAAGACAGTGTAAATAAAGCACACCGTCATTTCGCATTTTATGAATAGAGAATAAAAAAAGAAATTACTAAAAGTTGCGCTTTTAAATCAATTTTAATTAAAATTAAAAGTCTAGTGTAACGTATTTTAAATCCCGAATTGGAGTTACAACAAAATCTCAAATGATTCTGCTGGGTTAAGGACATTCAACTTTAGTGAGGCTTAAACTCCGTTGCTCGATCTTTGTTTTTTTATATTCAAATTATCCTTGAACCGTTATATTTCCAAAAGGGCTGGTTTAGAGTAATTCTGAGCTAGCTATTTGTCTGATTGGCGATAGCCTTTAAATCAGCCTGCTTCCAACCACACATAAAAATCAAATCAATAGTCACGTTTATTCCACCTGATGAGTGCGGATATTGTCTTACGTAAGACTGATTTGCCTCTATCATAAAGTTTCGCGGCAACCTTGTCGTTGGGAGATAGGGTATATGTGAATTTTTTTTCGTATTCGTAAGAGTACTATCTCGAAGATTGCTAACTAAATACTCCACAGACGGCACTGAAAAACAAAAATGTTCTATATCTGATGTAGGGCTTGCAAATCCTGCGCGTTGCATAAGCATTCCAGCGTCCTTTGCATGAATAGTTGGCAAGAAACGCTGGTGGAGACCTTGGGTGTATTTTAAATCCAACTCGGCGCAAACAGATTTAAATTCAATCAATGTGTCTTGTCCGAAAAAACAACCCACAAAAAACCCACCTTCTTTTAGTGCACGACGCGCTTGCAGCAGCATTCCAGGCACATCCTGTGTCCATTGTAGGAACGGGCTGAACAGGACAAGGTCATGTTTATCAGCAGGTAGATTCAGTGTCTCAAGCGAGGTGATGTGATGCGTGGAGCTCATCAGGGTAGTAATGCTTGACTCAGGGAACGGCAAAAATTCAGGATGCACAAAAATAGCATTGCTAAATGGATGTTTGATCAGAGAAACACGTTCATCTAACCCATCAACCCAGTGTGGTTCAAGCTGTTTCCAGCTCGAGAAGTTAATGTGTTTTGACATTCTCTTCATCTTGTATGGATCTATTTTTATTCAATTTCTTTGACGTCAACAGCGTATATACAATAGGCACAATAAAGACAGTAAACACTGTTCCAAGTGACATACCACCAATGATAACACAACCTAGCTGACGTTGGTTTTCTGCACCTGCTCCTGATGCGCCAAACATCAACGGTACAGCACCCAAGACCATCGCAAGCGTTGTCATTAAAATAGGTCGTAAGCGTGTTTTAGCAGCAATAGCAACGGCATCTGTAATGTTACTTCCTGTTTGGCGCAAACGATTCGCAAAATCCACAATTAAAATGCCATGCTTGGTGATTAAACCAACCAGCGTGATAAAACCAATAAAGGAATATACGTTTAATGTCCCGCCACTCATCAAACTAAGCCCAAATACACCGCCAATTAGTGAGAGTGGTACACTAAAGAAAATAATGAACGGGTCGCGCCAACTTTCAAACTGTGCCGCCATGACAAGGTAAATAAAGCAAAGAGACAAGCCAAAAACAATAAGCATTGACTGGCTCTCATCAAGAAATTTCTTTGTTTCCCCGGCAAAATCGCAGCGTACGTCTCCTGGGATATGCTCAACAGCAAGATCATTAACGACTTTAACACCATCACCAACAGTAAAGCCTGGCTTCAAAATAACATAAACTGTTGAAGAACGCGTTCGATTATAACGATGAATTTCATGAGGCCCTGTGCGTGCATCAACTGACACAAGCTCGGATAATGGAACCAACGTTGGATTTTTTTCTGTGCCTGCTTTTATAAATAACTTTAAAATATCTTCTGGGTTTTCTTTGAATTCCATTTTTACTTGAAGTCTTACATCGTATTGCTTGTTGGCTCTTTTAAACTTTCCTGCTTTACGACCTTTAATAAGATGCGTAATTGTATCAGCAACTTCTCGTGGCTCTTTTTTAAGATTTGAAATCTTATCGCGCTGCAACGTAACAATATAGTCTTCGCTGTCATTGTTACTTACTGACCTTATCTGACTAACAATTCCACTACGGTAAAGATCTTGAACCATATTATGCGTTAAATCTCTCAGCTCAGTTTGCGATTTGTTCCCACGAATAACAAACTCAACCGTGCTCGCATCACTTGAACTATTCCCACTGCGTATACGTGGGTCAACACCTGTCACTCTTTCAAATTTTTTCCGAAGCTCCGCTATAATTTCTTCCGTCATTTTTTCATGCGGTAATATAAAGGAGAACAGTGAGCGCAAAATGGATGATTTGTGCTCACTTAGCTCTATTCCGATGTCAACGGTCGGATTATTAATAATCGTAATGCGTCGTTCCATTTCAGGGTATGTGGCGAGAATATCATCTAAATCTTTAATATGTCGTTCAGTGTATTCAATCGTTGCTGACTGAGGTGCATTTGCTTCAATTTGGATAGAGCGTGTATCGGCCTGTGGCATAAACTCTGAACGTAAAAACACATATACCCAAAGGCCAAGCAACGCAGTCGCAAGCGCTATACCAAGTACTTGTAGTCGATTTGATAATGAATGGCGTAGCATTTGCTCATAATTGGATTCTAAGATCCCAAGCCAAACCTCTGTATTGATTTTTTCTTTAATCTTTTCCCACCTAGATAACTGCTTATTTTTGTCATCAACAGCATGCATGCGCACTAATAAACGGGAGCACATCATGGGCGAGAGTGTCAACGCAACAAAGCCAGAAATCAAAACCGAACCAGCAAGTGTAATCGCAAATTCAGTAAAGTATTTACCCATTTTACCACTAGCAAGTGGGATCGGTGCGTACACAGCAACAAGCGTTAGCGTCATTGCAATAACAGCAAACCCAACCTCTCTGATTCCTTTGATTGCAGCATGAAAAGGTGCTATCCCCTCTTCAATGTGCCTGTGTACATTTTCCAGCACAACGATGGCGTCATCAACCACAAGACCAATTGCTAAAACCATGGAAAAAAGCGTGAATGTATTGATGCTATAACCCAACATATACATGATAAAAGTGGCGCCTAATAATGACACTGGAATCGTAACTAAAGGAATCATTGATGCACGCGCTGACCTCAAAAATACTAACACGACCAAAATGACTAAAAAGCTTGCTTCAAAAAGCGACCAATAAACGCCCTTTATACTTTTTTCAATGTATTTTGTTTGGTCACGTGCAACTGACAACGTGTAGCCTTCAGGCAAGCGTTTTGATACATCAACAAGTGCCTTTTTTACTGCTTTTGCGACATCAAGTGGGTTTGAATTTGATTGCTTTGATACAGACATGCTGACGCCGCGTTTGCCATTAAAAAGCGTACGGGTCTTTTTATCATCAGCCTGCACACTTACAGTACCTATATCTCTAATACGAATAAGCCTTCCAGAAACTTGACGAACAATAATCTCTTTAAATTCTTCTGGCTTTTCAAGGTTAGCCACTGTAGTAATAAAATATTTTCTATTTTTACTGACAATTTC
>JANRCF010000039.1:0-13030 GCA_030727085.1 Alphaproteobacteria bacterium
TCATGACTCTATTACGAATCCCGAGGCATTCTGGTTTAAACAAGTGCAGCGTCTTGATTGGTCTAAGCCATATACGATTGCTAAAAATACATCCTTTGCACCGAACAATGTCAGTATCAAATGGTTCGAAGATGGCGAGCTAAATGTTTGCTATAATTGTGTTGACCGGCATGTTCCTACTAAGGGTGACAAGGTCGCAATTATTTACGAAGGTGATGAGCCGGGTGCTAATGGAACGCTAACATTTAGCCAATTGCAAGTTGAAGTATCTAAGTGTGCTAATGGTCTCAAAGCATTGGGTGTCACAAAGGGTGATCGTGTTGTTATTTATTTGCCGATGATCCCAGAGGCTGCTATTGCAATGCTCGCGTGCGCACGAATTGGTGCTGTCCACTGCGTCGTATTTGGTGGATTCTCATCTGAGGCTCTTTCTACACGTATCGCTGATTGCACACCAAAACTTATTATTACAGCGGATACGAGTCATCGTGGTGGAAAACCCGTTCATTTTAAAGCGAATGTGAATAAAGCATTGACACATGCAGGAACTGAGTCTGTTAAGAATGTGTTGGTGATATCTAAAGCAGATGCGTGGCAAAAAGATTTAAGTAGCGATATTCATTATGATGCATTTGTAAGCACTCAAGACGATACGTGTCCATGCGAGCCGATGAATGCTGAAGATCCATTGTTTATTTTATATACATCAGGTTCAACAGGTAAGCCAAAAGGGCTTGTGCACACAACGGGCGGTTATCTTGTTTACGCAGCCATGACGCATGAGCATGTTTTTGACGTCCAAGAAAATGATGTTTTCTGGTGCACGGCAGATGTTGGCTGGATTACTGGTCATTCATATGTTGTCTATGGGACACTTTGCAATGGTACAACGACATTAATGTTTGAAGGAGTTCCTAATTATCCTGATGCGAGCCGTTTTTGGCAGATTATTGATCGTTATAATGTTTCACTGTTCTACACTGCGCCAACGGCTCTTCGTGCATTAAGAAGCATGGGGGATGATTATCTTACGACAACATCGCGTGCCTCTTTACGCATACTTGGTACGGTAGGGGAGCCGATTGATCCAACGACATGGCAGTGGTATTTCGATAAAGTCGGGCACAAAAAGGTATATGTTACAGATACATGGTGGCAAACAGAGACAGGTGGTCAAATGATTGCACCGATGGCGCGTTATAGCATGCCTAATAAACCAGGTTCTGTGGCGCTTCCATTTTTTGGCGTTCAACCGGCAATTTTGAATAATGATGGGACCGTCGTTAAAGGTGCAGGACGCGGTAATTTATGTGTAGCTGATTCTTGGCCTGGCCAGGCACGGACAATGTATAATGAACATTCAAAGTTCGAGCAAATTTATTTTTCACCATTCGATGGATATTATATAACAGGTGATGGTGCGGAACGTGATGCCGATGGGCATTACTGGATTACGGGGCGTGTGGATGATGTGCTAAACGTGTCAGGGCACCGCTTGGGTACAAATGAGTTGGAGTCAGCCTTATCAAAACATGAAATGGTTGCTGAAGCAGCCGTTGTTGGGTGTCCTCATCCCATAAAAGGGCAGGGGATTTATGCTTTTGTTGTTTTGTATGACCAAAGTGATGAAAACGATGCACTTAAGTCTGAGCTGATTTCTCACATGCGTAAAAGTATTGGTCCTATTGCAGTACTTGATGTAATTCAATGGGCAGCGGATTTGCCAAAAACACGCTCTGGTAAGGTTATGCGTCGAATTCTGCGCAAGATTGCAGAAGGAGAAGTGGAGAATCTTGGTGATATAAGCACACTCGCTGACGAGGGAGTCGTTGATCTGCTTGTAAAAGGTAGTGTTAAAAATAAGACTTCTTCTGCAAAATAGAGCAACCAAAACATCTGTAATACTTTGTAATAAACCGTTCGTTGAGGTTTCAGCTTCGATCACCTATGCTTATCATATAAGATTCTATTTGATTTAAGTTATGCGCACGCATCTAAATATTGTTCCTAATGTACAGCCTGCTATTTTTTCAATGCCGGCAATAGCTGTGAATTCGTCATCTTTCATGCAAGCAACACTTGCGCATGAGGTTTCGTTTGAAGGTATAGGAATGCATTCAGGGTTGCCAGTGAGTATGATAATTAGTCCTGCTGCACCATATACAGGGTATGTGTTTATTCGTAAGGATGTCCAAGATAAAGATGCACGGGTGCCCGCGACATATGATGCAGTTGTTGATACGGTGATGTGTACAAAAATTGCGAATCAAGATGGTGTGACTGTTTCAACCATTGAGCATGTTATTGCTGCTCTTCAAGGTCTTGGAATTACCAATGCAGAAATAACAGTGTCAAGTGCTGAAGTGCCAATTATGGATGGCAGCTCTTGCATTTATACAGAGAAATTAGCGCAAGTTGGACGTTCTGTTCAATCGGCACGCCAACGTACGCTTAAGATTCTAGCAGCTGTTCGTGTAAGTAATGCCTCAGGATTTGCAGAATTTGTGCCATCGCATTCACGTGCGTTTGATATAAACGTTGATTTTGGTGGCCGTTTAGACGGCGCAGAAATCGAAACTCATTTTACGTTTGATCTTGATGATGATAATTTCCAAGTGTTGTCAAATGCTAGGACGTATGGTTTTTATGAAGATGCTGTGAAATTGCAACAAGCAGGTCTTGCAAAAGGTGCATCGCTTGATAATGCTGTAGTGTTTCACGATAAAGCTGTTTTGAATGAAGGCGGTCTTCGATCAAATGATGAGCTTGTGCGTCATAAAGTCCTTGATGCCGTTGGTGATATAGCACTTGCTGGTTGTTCTGTTGTGGGAACGTTTCATGCACATAATCCCGGGCATGGCTTGAATAATCAATTATTACGTGCGTTGTTTGCGACGCCTAGTGCATTTACCTGGGTTGATTAAATATCTGTTTCATTAAAGTTTCGCTTGTCATCTCCGCGAAGGCGGGGATCCAGACTGCTTGCTGCAGATGAGTTTGTGATTGAATCATTTTGATACTGGATTCCCGCCTTCGCGGGAAAGACAAAGCAGGCTAAATAATGAGTGTGAAGCCTATTCTTCTTTATTGAAAATCCAGCCACCACCTAAGACGCGATCTCCATCATAGAAAACACCTGCTTGCCCGGCGGCAATGCCATATTCAGGCTCTGCAAAAGTAACGCATGCCTCTGTTGGAGATATCGCTTGGATAGTGGCATCAATTGGTGTCGATGATGACCTGATCTTGATCTGGCATGCATGAGCCATTTTGAATTGCCTAATGTCGCTTAGCCAATTTACTTCTTTTAAATAAATACTATGTTTTGCCAAGGCTTCTTTTTGCCCCACATAAACACGCTTTGCCGTTGCATCCAGGCGTACCACATAAAGTGGTTCTGTATTTGAAATGCCAAGACCTTTTCGTTGCCCAATTGTAAAATTGATAATGCCTTCATGTGTACCAAGTGCGCGTCCATCAACATGCACAATCTCACCTGGATCAAGTGCGCCGGGGCGTAGTTTTGATACGATCGATGCATAGTTGCCATTAGGTACAAAGCAAATATCTTGGCTGTCAGGCTTGTCAGCGACATTAAGTGAAAAACGTTGTGCATGTTCACGCGTTTCTGCTTTGCTTGCAAAGGCGCCTAACGGGAATCGTAGATAATCAAGTTGATCTTGCGTTGTGGTAAACAAAAAGTAGCTTTGATCACGTGTTTTATCAATGGCTTGATGAAGCTCTGCCTTTTCATTCATAACACGTTTGACATAATGCCCCGTCACAAGTGCTTTTGCCCCTAAGTCATGTGCTGTGTCAAGGAGGTCTCTAAATTTGACTTTCTGATTGCAACGAACACAAGGGATGGGTGTTTCGCCGCGCATGTATGAGTCGGCAAAGTCATCAATTACATTCTGACGAAAAAGTGTTTCGTAATCCAAAACATAATGCGGAAATCCAAGACGATCCGCCACTTGGCGGGCATCATAAATATCTTGTCCTGCGCAACATGCACCCTTTTTTTGAATCATTGCGCCGTGGTCATAAAGCTGCAGTGTGATGCCAACGACATCATATCCAGCCTCAACCATTAAAGCGGCAGCAACAGAGGAGTCAACACCGCCTGACATGGCAACAGCAATGCGTGCGCCTTTTTTAATTCCATCAAGTGTGAATGGTGAGGACATGCTAAGCCTTAATTGCTTTTGGGTTTGTTTTAAATTTGCCGACAAGTTGATAAACAGAGAAAGCCATTAAGAATGGGTAAATCCATTCAAGTACATAACCAAGCCAATTGCAAATGGTTTCAAAGCCTAACAGTGATAAAGAGAAACTTGTAAAAACCGTAAATAGAATTGCATGTGGCCGAGAAATTTTATTTTGACATATATCTTCTCTAACAAAGTCTGCAAAGAGTGCAGCGAGTATAGTTGCTGTTGCAAGGCACGAAACTGCAAGCGTTACGGCAATAAAAGGAACTGCATATTTACCAAGTGTTTTTTGTGCTATGACAGCGAGCATTGATTCTTGTGGTACACTAATCAGAATCGGGCTATATAAGTGGCCAAGCATGACAAGTCCAATATAACACGCAGCCAATAAAGCTCCGCCAACTAAACTTGATAAAATCCCCATGCGAATAAGTTTTTCATCAGTGCCATCTTTGCCAAGAGCACCTTTTAAATAATGGTAGATTGTGCTGGCAAAGAAGAAGCTCGCCAATAAATCCATTGTTTGGTAGCCTTTGTGTAAGCCAAGGAAGAATGATGATGAGGGGATAAGTTGTGAGTGAGTGACAGGAGCTGAAAACCAAATACCAACAACAATTAAGAGGATGTAACTACCTAGTTTTAATGGCGTTAGAAACAGGCCAATGATATCGACAATATTGTTTGTACGCCAAATAAGTGCGCCAATGAATGTGCAAAAGACAGCGCTGAATGCCCACAATGGAAGTGCTGGATGCATAAGTGAAAATCCACCAAAAGCGACGTCAACACAGCGCGGAATTACACCAAAAGGCCCCATGAGCATAAGCATCAAAAGTGTTAAAACAAAGGCTGGGGTTTTGCCCAAGATTGAAAAATATTCTTTGCGATCACCTTTGAATTTCATCATGCCAAGCATTCCCAAAAAAGGTACGCAGACAGCAGTGATGCTAAAGCCGAGAATGGCGTAAATATAAAGACTTTGTGCTTTGAACCCGATAAGTAATGGAAAAATTAAATTTCCTGATCCAAAGAACATTGAAAACATGGCAAATCCTGCGGTTAGGACGAGCTTGGTTGTAGATGGCATTATTAAAGACTCCTTCCCTTAGAATATAAGTATTAATACAAAAAAAGTCTATAGAAAAATAAGAAATATCAGAAATCAATATTGTTAAGTGTGTCTAATATTAATAAGTATAGGTAAATATTAAAAATATTGTATCGGTATTATGAAAAGCTTCGTTTTTACTTCCGCCCAAATAATCGTTCAATATCATTTTGATGCAACGTCACATAGGTCGGCCGCCCGTGATTGCACTGACCGGAATTTGGCGTTGATTCAATTTGCCGCAGCAAGGCATTCATTTCGGTGATAGATAAGCTTTGACCGGCGCGAATGCTGGTGTGGCATGCATGTGTTGATAAGAAATCCAGCAATGCTTCATGTGAAGTCAGCGTTGCATGTTCATCACTTAAATCGGTTAATAAGTCTTGAATTATAGGTTCTGGATCAGTGTTTTTAAGTATGGCAGGAACTGACCTAAACGCGGCTTGGTTGCCAAAAAGTTCAAAATCAAAACCGAGTTGCATGAGTGCGTCTTTTTGTTGTTCGAGCGCCTCGCACTGACGTTCATCAATTGTGACGATCAGTGGTGTCATGAGTAATTGACGGGCTGCACCACCAGCAAGATATTGCTGCTTTAGCTTTTCGTACACAATGCGTTCGTGCGCCGCATGCTGGTCGATAATGATCAATCCATCAGTTGTTTCTGAAATGATGTATGTTTTGGCGATTTGTGCTTTTGCGTGACCTAATGGATAGTCGGGCAAGGTGGCACGATTTGATAAGTCTTCAAAAAAAGGTATATCGTCCGAATGCATTGTTGGGGTGGGTGTTTGTGTATATGTTGGTCTCGTTGTTTGTGAATAATTTTGTGCCGACCCGCTTAATGATGAAGTCATAAAAGGATGTACGCTTTGTCGCATGCTGGGATAAGTATTTGTTGAGCCACGATAATCTGTTTGTGGCGTCGAGCCATGCATTTGCTCTGGTTGTCGCTGAAAGCGCATGAGTGCTTCACCTGTTAAATGTGATGCTGTTTCGCGCCCATGACGTTCTAATGTGGATTTTAACGTGCCAATCATGAGTGATCTTACACCTTGCATATCACGAAAGCGCACTTCGGCTTTTGATGGATGTACGTTAACATCGACTTCAGCGGGATCAACGGTTACAAAAAGCGCAACTACAGGATGTCTACCGCCTTCCAAATAATCTTGATAAGCAGCTTTTAGAACGCCAAATAAAAGTTTGTCACGTACAGGGCGTTGATTAACAAAAAAGAACTGTTCAGTCGCTTGGCTTTTGTGAAAGGTGGGTAGTGAAATAACGCCGCTAACGGATATGCCATCACGTTCTCCGTCAGCGAGACGTAAATTATCCAGAGTTTTTTGTCCTAAGACATCAGCAAAACGTTCACCAAGTGTTGCGCGTGCAGTGTAATCAAATACGGTGCGTTCCTCAGATCTAAATTTAAAGGAAACAGTAGGGTAGGCGAGTGCTAATCGTTTTACGATATCAATGCATGCTGAAAGTTCAGTTGTATCTGATTTTAAAAATTTAAGGCGTGCTGGTGTTGCATAAAATAAATCTTTAATCGTAATGCGTGTGCCGTGGGTGGGAAAAGCGACTGGTTTTGGCGCGCTAAGCACGCCGCCTTCAACATTAAGTTCCATCGCCATGGATTGTATGCTGTTCTTGGGGTGACTGGTGATGGATAGCCTGCTAACTGAGCCAATAGAAGGTAATGCTTCGCCACGAAAGCCAAGCGTCATGATATTGAATAAATCACCTGTGGGTAACTTTGATGTTGCGTGACGTTGAATGGCAATCATCATGTCGGATTCAGTCATGCCGACACCATTATCAATGACTTGTATGAGGCTTTTTCCGCCATCACGAACAAGAATATCAACCTGCGTCGCTTTTGCATCGATTGCATTTTCAACGAGTTCTTTAAGCGCAGCCGCTGGCCGTTCAATGACTTCACCGGCAGCGATTTGGTTGATGAGCGTTGCATCAAGCTGACGAATGATAGGGCGCGCAGATAGCTGTGTTTGTGTTTCGGATGTTGACGAGAGTAAAGCAGACATGATTTATTTTTTTATTCAAGACTATAGTTTTCTTTGTACACTATTTGATGTTTTTCATCGAGCATATAGTGAAAAAATAATTCATTTTGATGCGCGCATGGTTTGCATTAGAGGATAGTTGTCATATGTATCAAAGTATGACTTAATTATGTTTGGTTTATTGTAAATATTGCATATTTTCATCTTAAACTCGATTAAATTAAACAAAAAGTATTGAGAAAAGGAATTAAATATGCATTTTGTAACTAAATGTGTTATTATACATTGCTTATTGTGCTTGAAATTGCTGTTAGAAAGTCATATAAAAGCAATTCAAAGTTCTTTTGACGCATTAAAGAGTTAGATTATGTATGTATTGATTTTGTGCGCGCGAAAATTAGTATTGGTGGCATGGTTGCTTTGCCTGCTGAATGTGGGTATTAGCTATGCTGTAGATAGGTTTTGGTTAGATGAGAAGTCCTCCTTTTCCGCTTCTGCCTTACGAAAGGGCGAAGAAAAAGTATTGGCCACTATGCCATCTCTCTCGGCAGCGCAAAATTCTGTTGATTGCAGTTCTTGTTTTCCGTCAATTAGACTTTACTCATTTTGGAACGCTTCAGATCGTAAAAAAAGAAAGGTTGCAGCTACCCCTTCTGGGTCTTATGGTAAAAATTCTTTGAAGGGTGAGAGAGTTGGCCAAATTAGCCAAGCTGAAAGATTTGCTCATCATTTGAAAAAGGATGAAGACGATGAGGCCAGTATTACGGATAAAGAGTTTACAATTGGCAGTGCCGCACGTGAAAATCCATCCACTCTGGTAGATTCCGGTGACACAGTGGCTTATCATAACTCACTGCCGCGAATTGAGAGTTCCTCTGATGCAAGTGTGGATCCTACTGTAGCGAGGAAAAACCTTCGAATGCTTTTTGTTGAAGATGATCCAGAGATAAGGGAATCTATTGAGACGGTTCTAGTCGCATACAATAATGATTTGTCAAAAAAATATAGAATTGAATATAAAATATTAACACATGGTTTTTTAGCTATTGATTATTTATTGTCATCTGAGAATTTTAGCCCACACATTATTGTTACTGATAACAATATGGAATTTTTTTCTTCAAGGAATAAAATAGATCGCTTAAATAGAAAAGCAGGATGTGAGTTAGGAAAATGTCTTCGTCCTGAAAGAATTGAATCTGGGGAGTGTCCTTCAATATATAACTTTGAGTGCATTAACAAAACTATTACGAATCAACAACGATACACGGCACAAAAGATGGGGAGAGAGTGTACTTATGAACGTATTGATTGTGACTGTGTATTCAGCGATGAATTTTTAACGTTTGATACAAGATCATTTCAAGGTTTGGTTTTCTTATCAACGTCTGATAGCCCGGAAGAATTAGGGCCAAAGAATATTGCTCTGTTTGATGGGTTGCCTCCTAAACTGAAGTATGGGCGCACGTTTAATGATTTCTTTAAAAAGCATGAAGATAAAATTGATGAAGTTATCAATAAATATTGATTGTTATAACATGCAGTTACAGTATATATCTTCATCGAAAATGAAAACGCCAACTATACACAATCTGCGTCATTGCGAGTTTGCGTAGCAAGCGTGGTGATCCAGTGGCTATTTTTCTTAATATTCTCGCAACTTTGTTGCTTCCATCGTCGCCTTGCGGCTATGCAGCGACAGGCTGCCATGACGAACACAGCCTCATATGAGAAAAGGTATATTACTTCTCATGTGGCTTTTTTACATTCGATTTCCATGGACTTGTTGGCTTTGCATTGGTTCTTTTAATTGCTTTTTTGGGAGCTTTTTTCCCTGTCTTTTTTTCAGGTTGAGTCTGATCAACGTTTGATTTTCTTGTTTCAGCCTTATCCTTCTCTGGCTTTCTATTCTTTGGCTTGGTTTTGTCTGACCATGCTTTTGGTTTTGACTTTTTTGTTTCATGAACATTGGTTGCGTTGTCTTTTAATTCAGGCTCTTTAAAACTACGCTCAGTAGAGTCACGTTTTTTAAATTCCGATGGACGTGTATCTGATTTATGTGTGCCCGGCTTACGTGTTCCAGGTTTTGCTGTACTGCGCTTGTCTGTTGTTGGCTTTTTGGTGCTCCATTCCCGCTTTGGTCGGTCGTTTGTTGACTCAGGTAGAGAAAACATGGTTGCACTTGTACGCGCATCGGCTGCATCCAATATCACTGTCAGCGGATCACCCAATTGAAATACGCGCTTTGTACGGCTGCCGTAGTAGCGATGATTTTCCTCATCATGCACAAAATAGTCCGCAGGCATACGTGATTTGTGCAAAAACCCTTGCGCGCCACTGCCGTCTAATGCAAAGAAAATGCCCGCACCCGTCACACCCACGATTGTTGCAGAAAACGTATGTCCTACATAATCTTCAAGATGCAATACAAGATAGCGATCCATCACTTCGCGTTCCATTTGTGCAGCTGTACGCTCTGTTTGTGAGATATGTTCACCGACTAATTTTAATGCATTGATAGGAAGGATGTCTTGGCCTCCATCACCTAAGCCGAATGCAGCAATCAATGCACGATGCACTTGCAAGTCCGCATAGCGGCGAATCGGTGACGTGAAGTGCGCATAATGCGAAAGCCCCAAACCAAAGTGTCCAAGATTATCGGGTGAATAGATAGCTTGTGCTTGCGACCGCAATACCAAATCATGCACAAGACGTTTGAACGGAGTCTCTTGTTCAAGGATTGAATTAAAACCTTGCGGTGTCATCTTCGGGAGCTTTGGAACTTTGATACGCATGGTTTGAACAACACGTTTTAAGTTGTCCACGCGCGTCGCATCTGGTTGGTCGTGAACACGATACAAGCATGGCCAATTTTTACCGCTGAGTGCTTTTGCAGCCGACACATTTGCGGCGATCATGAATTCTTCAATCAATTGATTGCTAGCCTGCTGAACGCGCGGGACGATTGCTTTAATTTTTCCAGCATCGTCAAAAATAACTTTACGTTCAACGCTTTCAAGATTCAGTGAACCACGTTGATCGCGTGCCTTGCGTAGACTTTTGTAACAACCGTATACAGGTCCTAAAACTGAATCCCAGAGTGCTTTTGGAATGGTGTCAAAAATGCCATCGATTGCTTGTTGTACATTTGTATAGGTAAGTCGTGCTGCAGATCGCATAAGGCCGCGCTTAAATTTATACGACTTCAAATTACCTGTGGCGCTAATCACCATTTCAACGGCAACACAAGCACGGTCTTCATTGGGCTTTAGCGAACACATTTCATTCGATAAACCTTCGGGTAGCATCGGTACAACACGATCGGCAAAATAGATGGAATTTCCACGCTCATAAGCTTCGCAATCAAGTGCATCTCCGGGGCGAACATAATACGCAACATCAGCGATGGCAACGATGGCGCGCCATCCACCTTGGTTTTTTTGATCTTCATCAGGCGCGGCCCATACAGCATCGTCAAAATCACGGGCATCTTCGCCGTCAATGGTTATAAGCGGGATAGATCGATAGTCAGTGCGATTCCCAAGAGGAGGTAGCTCTGCGTGCTTCGCTTGATCAACGGCAGCTTTGGAAAATTCGAAAGGCACGTCATGGCTTTGAATTGACATAAGGCTAAAGACTTTGGGTTCAGATAAATTGCCAATAAAGTCTTCAATCACAAGTTGGCCATTATCACGTTTGAAATAAACAACATCGTTATTAATAAGTGTTATACCAAGGTTTTCTTCAGCGGCGGTAACAACACTAATATGGCAACGAATGGGTGGAAATGCATCGCGTCTATGTGATGACTCAATCCAGCGCCCGTCGTGGTTAATATGGTAGATACCAATGGATGGTTTGTTGTCTCTAAGGCGGCCGGAACGAGTGTGGGTTGGCTTTGTGTCTTTGTGTGGTGCACGTTTTGTCGACTCTGCTGTTACCGTTTCTACATAGCGTGTGTTTTTACCATAGAGACCATCACGTTTTAAATCAGCAAGTACGCGTTTAAGCTCAATGCGACGCGCGCCTTTGATATTGAGCAGTTGGCACAATTCACGTTTTGTTATAAATCGTTGCTCTTTTTCGATGAGCTCTAAAATTTCGACACGTAATGATGACATAAGGCCCCCCCTTGTTTATTAGATGCAGATTAACACAAATACACTTCATGTCGCATCAAAAACTGTGTTATAAAAAAACAGACAAAATTTGGAGTGATTTTTATTTATGGATTTTTTTCTTGATACAGCAGACGTTAACGAAGTCAAAGAACTTGTTGATACAGGACTTATAAACGGTATTACAACGAACCCAACCTTGATTGCAAAATCAGGTCGTGCGTTTAAGGATGTAATTATCGAAATGTGTGAATTAATTGATGGGCCAGTGAGTGCTGAAGTGGCTGCACTTGACTATGAAACGATGCTGATCGAGGGTAAAAAACTTGCTGACTTACATGAACGCGTGGCTGTAAAAGTTCCGTTAACACCAGCTGGGCTTCGTGTGTGTAAGGAATTGTCGGACGATGGCATTATGGTGAATGTGACGTTGTGTTTTTCACCGTTGCAAGCGTTATTGGCTGCTAAAGCTGGTGCGACGTTTATATCACCGTTTGTGGGTCGTATGGATGATATTGGTCATGATGGTATGGATTTAATCACTGATATTCGTGAGATTTATGAAAATTATGTTGATCTTGAAACATGCATTTTAGCGGCATCGATTCGTCACCCATTGCATGTATTGCAAGCAGCTAAAGCGGGCGCGGATATTGCAACGATTCCACCAAAGGTACTGCATCAATTATATCATCATCCAATGACTGACCGTGGCATTGATGCGTTTGTGAAAGATTGGGCATCGACTGGGCAGACGATATAAAAGTGAAGCTCTATTCTTGTCATCCCCACACAGGCGGGGATCCACTCTGTTTAGGTTGCTAATATTAAAGTTATTCTTTTTATTATTTCTGGATTCCCGCCTGCGCGGGAATGACAAAGTAGTTGCAATATTCAATTAAATTCCTGAATAACGCACTAACTCTCATTCGTCATTTTCTTGCGCAATGTATTGCGATTAATTCCTAAAATCTCAGACGCTTTTTTTTGATTGCCATCAGTTATAGCAAGCGTTTCTTTTAATAAAACCTTTTCAACTTCCCCCATAACCAGAGCATATAATTGCCCCACAGGTAGGTGGTTTTCATGTTCTTTTAAATACGCAGCGAGATAACGACTAACAACGGTGCCCAAGCAATCTTCAGTCTTTTTTTTTGCTGAAGCGACGGGTAGATCTTCTTCTCTTATGCACGTATTTTCGGCGTGAATATCAGTTATTGACAATGCGCGTGTTAACATAGTGATCCGTAGAATTGTCTAATTTCGTTTTTAAGTGCATGCACGGTTTCTGCTTGATTGATGCGCACACGAAAATCAGCGGAGCTCTCAAGACCTTTACTATACCACCCGATATGTTTGCGGGCAATCTTTACGCCGGTGTCATCACCATAATGTGATAACATATCGTCGACGTGTTCTTCTAATATTGTATATTGTGTTTTAATGTCAGGGGCGGGCAGGTGCTCACCTGTTTTTAAGAAGTGTCCAACTTGATTGATAAACCAAGGGCGACCATAGGCGCCACGCCCAATCATCACACCGTCTGCTCCGCTTTGTTCAAGCAGTGTG
>JANRCF010000039.1:13040-14987 GCA_030727085.1 Alphaproteobacteria bacterium
GTGTGAACGCATCTTGTTCAGTGACAACGTCACCAGTACCAATAACGGGAATATTGACTGCGTCTTTTACGTTTCTGATAAATGGCCAGTCGGCGCGACCAGTATAGAGTTGGCAACGTGTACGGCCATGAATTGTGATCATTTGAATGCCTGCATTTTCAGCACGCTTTGCCATAACGGGTGCATTGCGATTTGCATCATTCCAGCCAGTGCGCATTTTTAAGGTCACGGGAATTTTAACGGCATTTACAACCGCATCCATAATGCGGCCAGCAAGATCTTCATCACGCATGAGCGCGGAACCTGCGTATGTATTAACAATCTTTTTAACAGGACAGCCCATGTTTATGTCAATAATATGTGCACCCATATCTTCGTTAAGTTTAGCCGCTTCAGCCATAACTTCAGGGTCGCACCCAGCGATTTGCACAACGGCTGGCAATTCTTCGGGCGATTTTTCAATCATCTTCATCGTTTGTCGTGTGTGCCGAATCATTGCTTGGCTGGCGATCATTTCAGATATAACAAGCCCAGCGCCCATCCGCTTGACGAGACGCCTAAATGGCATATCAGTCACCCCAGACATCGGCGCTAGGATGACAGGCATATCCAATTCAATATCGCGAATTTTAAGCGTCATAACCTTCCTCTGCGGATAATTTTGCGGCTTGGTCTTCGGTGATGAGCGCATCGATCATTTCATCAAGTGCTTCACCTTCCATGATTTGTGCGATTTTGTATAACGTTAAGTTAATACGGTGATCGCTGACGCGCCCTTGTGGGTAATTATAGGTACGAATACGCTCTGATCGGTCGCCTGAACCGACTTGACATTTACGGTCGGCAGAGCGTTCAGAATCAATCCGGCGGCGTTCTTCTTCGTACAATTTTGCACGTAGAATTTTCATCGCCTTTGCTTTGTTTTTGTGTTGCGAACGTTCGTCTTGCTGGCAGACAACGACGCCTGAAGGAACGTGCGTAATACGCACGGCACTATCTGTTGTGTTAACGTGCTGACCGCCTGCACCAGATGCACGGTACACATCAATAACTAAATCTTTTTCATCAATTTGAACGTCAACTTCTTCTGCTTCTGGAAGAACAGCAACAGTTGCTGCGGATGTGTGAATACGTCCACTTGATTCTGTCTCGGGGACGCGTTGCACGCGGTGAACGCCTGATTCAAATTTCAGACGCGCATAAACACCTTTACCTGTGATCGAGGCTGAGCCTTCTTTCATGCCGCCAATGCCGGTATCAGCTGCATCAAGCACTTCAAATTTCCACCCTTTTATAGCAGCATAACGTTGATACATACGAAATAGATTGGCGGCAAAAAGACCTGCTTCTTCACCGCCTGTGCCCGCACGGATTTCAAGAATAACGTTACGATCGTCGTTTTCATCTTTTGGAAGTAAAAGCAATTTTACTTTTTGTTCAAGGTCTGGCATTGCATTTTTAAGTGCATAGATTTCTTCTTGTGCCATGTCTTTCATGTCGGCATCGATCGAAGAATCTTTAATTAATGCTTCTAATTCGACAAGCTCTTTTTGTTTTGTACGGAATGCAAGGATGGCCTCTGCAACATCGGTCATATCAGAGTATTCTTTTGATAATTTTGCAAAATCGCCTGGATCTGACATTGTGTGTGTTGCGAGTGTGTCGCGCAAAGAGTCAAAGTGTTCTAATAAACGATCAAGTTTACGTGTAAATGACATTGTTTTTCCGTATTTTTATAATAAATAATGATGTGTGGAATATATATTCTTTAGATATATACCATGCTTTGAATGGATATGGCTATGAGAAAGGTAATGATCCTGATTAAAAAAAGGTGATGAAACTCGTATTTCACCACCTTTTTTATCTTTATTCCTTGATATCTACTGTCTGTACAGCATCGCCTGTATCATTTTCTTCGGTAGGCTCAGATGAAACATCTATATC
>JANRCF010000040.1 GCA_030727085.1 Alphaproteobacteria bacterium
ATTTGGTTGAAGGTATTGACTTTGATGTTGCATCAAACCCAGAGTTTTTGCGTGAAGGGTCGGCTATTCAAGATTTCATGCGTCCTGATCGAGTTGTCATTGGTACAGATAGCCAAAAAGCGCGTGAGGTGATGCAACGCTTGTATCGCCCACTGTACCTTATTGAAACACCCATTTTGTTTACAAACAAGCCCACATCAGAACTGATTAAATATGCAGCCAACGGTTTTCTAGCACTTAAGATTGCATTCATTAATCAAATGGCTGATTTATGTGAAAAAGCCGGTGCAGATGTGCAAGAGCTTGCAAAAGGCATGGGGCTAGATAATCGTATTGGTCGGAAATTCCTTAACGTAAGCCCCGGTTACGGCGGATCATGCTTTCCAAAAGATACATTAGCGTTATCGCGCACAGCGCATCAACTTGAATCACCTTGCACCATCATTGACGCAGTGATCGACGCAAACGCGCAACGCAAAATCAATATGGCTAATCGTATTGTTACTAAGCTTGCTGAACGCAAATTATCAAAACCACGCGTTGCAATTTTAGGCATTACATTCAAACCAAATACCGATGATATGCGTGATGCTGCAAGCCTCGTTATTATCCCCGAGCTTATAAAGCAAGGTGTCGATGTTGTTATTTATGATCCTTTGTATTACAAGGATTCAGAATATCTGCCCCATCTAGCCATCCAGGGCGTGACTTGGGAAAGCGAAGTGACTTTTGCCGTGAGCGCTCGTGAAGCACTTAACGGTGCAGACGCACTCGTTATTTTAACGGAATGGAATGAATTCCGAGGCATTGATTTAAATGAAATTAGAACAGGCCTTGCCACACCAAAAGGGTTTTTGCCGTTGCTAATTGACCTTCGTAATATTTACAAAATCACGGAAGTATCGGGGTTAAATTATGTATCACTTGGCCGCCCAGAAATGAATGATTTAGTGGCATAAAGGAAAACAGACAAGAGCACTCTACCTTCATGGCGAACATGAAGGGGTGTGGCCATTGATCCAAAACTTTCCTGGATCACCACGTCATCTAAGGTTCCTCGTGATGACAGGGGAACGAAATCCCCCTATTCATCAAAGAACGGATCAAGTCCTAGGATGAGAAATTTAAAATTTAAATTCAATCCTTATTTCCCAATCAATGCAACAAACACCTGATACTCTTCCGGCGCCTCACTCCCATTAATCAACCAATCCGTTAAAACTGGTTCTGGCTCAGCCAGAAACTGTTCAAACAATGACCAATCTGTAACATAGGCATCCCTACCCTCTGCCACAAACTTGCGAAGAATTACGTCAAGCTCACACGTACCACGGTACTGACATTGGTATCGCAGTTTGCGCTTGAGCAACTCTTCGCTTGTATAAGATGCGGCTATCACGAAGCTTTTGCTTCTTTAGTCGTTAATTCAGACACAGCTTCTTCATCCAGGAAACCAGATTGAAATAACTTATACACACACCAACATGTTGGCACAAAAATGATCAAGCAAACCCATGCGTACGAAATAAGTTCATCATTATAAACGCTGCCCATTAATCCCACAAAAGCACAAACGAGAAGCGCCCGCATAGACATAATAGCAGATGATGCAACGCCTTTCATATCTGGAAAAATTTCAAGTGAAAGTGTAAAAATAATCGCATATACAATCGCATCACCAATAGCAACCAGCATCATGCTGATTGTAACAAGTGGTGCAATATGAGTGCCCACTAAACCTAACAATAGAACACCAAGCGTGCCTACTGCAAATAACGCCATACCTATAGCAATGCTTTTCTGCTTACCTAAGCGTTGCATCAAACCACCTGCGAAAAGGCTCATGACGGCGAAGCTACCAATGATTAACCCTTGATGCAGCGCATAACCATTTAATGATAACCCATATGTTTTTGTATACAAAAAAGCTGCACATGCAATAAATGCCATATACGCCGCGCACAAAAGACTTGGTACACTTGATGCCTGTACAAATGTTTTACTACAAAACAAAGTTTTATAGTCGTTTGCCAATTTCTTAATTGAAAAAACTGAACGTTCTTGGCGTGTTTCAGGCAAGAAAAACACCAAAAGAAGCCACGATAAAAGTGATAATGAGGCAACAACAGCATAGTTTCCACGCCATCCAATAGCCTGATTAATAAAACTACCAGCAATTGGTGCTACAGACATAAAAATTGTCAAGGCGGAGTTCATAATTCCAATTCTTTTAATAACCTCTGCACCTTGGTACGTATCAGCAATCATAGCGACAGCAATTACTGCAGATGTGCTTGCACCAATTCCCTGGATAAAACGTGCCACTAAAAGTATTTCAATCGATGGCGACCAAACGCATCCTATCGCGCCAACAAGCATAAACGCATTACCAATAATCATTATAGGTCTACGCCCATAACTATCAGACAATGCACCATATATAAGACTTGCTAAACAAAACCCAAGAAAATTAATTGCGATCGTGTATTGGATCATGCCTTCCGACACATTGAAATGCCTGGACATATCTGGAAAACTTGGCGCTGACATATCCGTTTCGATACATAACACAACCAATGAAAGTATAAGTATAGGGAATAATAACCTTTGCATAATAATGCTCCTAATTATGGATGAAATAAATCCATCCATCAAACAACTACAACTATTTAGGGAATTTTGGCGATAGAACCCACTGCTACAGCTTGACTAATATAATCATACTGCGCTGGATTGAGACTGATCTTCATCGTTGTACCACAATCGGTATCCTCACGAGAAACAACAACACCACGCCGATAACACCATGCCAAAAGGGCACCGTTTTCGATCGGCAAATTTAGCTGATATAGGGCAACATCTTCGTGCAAAGCCTCCTGTATGCTAAGTAAAAGAGAATCGATACCTTCTCCGTTATGCGCAGAAACTGCAACCAACTGGTTAGAACGATCCGAACGATTAACGATAGCATTCTTCATATCCTCTGGCAATAAATCAATTTTATTAAAGACATCAATTAGCGCAGGTTTTACAAACTCAACATCATAGTCAACTTCAAGTTGGTCCAGCACATGAAATACATCTTTTTTTTGCGCTTCATGATCATCATGCGCCACATCTGATACATGTAAAATAACGGATGCTTCACATACTTCTTCGAGTGTAGCGCGAAATGCCGCCACCAGTTGTGTTGGCAGATTTGAAATAAAACCAACGGTATCAGACAGTAACACTGTACGCCCATTGGGTAATTTAATTGGCCGAATCGTGGGGTCAAGTGTTGCAAATAATAAATCTTTTGCAAAGACATCCGAATTCGTCAATCGATTAAACAACGTTGATTTTCCAGCATTTGTATAGCCAACAAGCGCTACCATCGGCACATCGGACCGTATACGCTGTTTTCGGTGCAAGCTTCGTGTGCGCTTTACCTGATCAAGGTCTTTCTCAAGCTTCATGATTTTGCCATCGATCATACGACGATCAAGTTCAATTTGGCTTTCCCCAGGCCCACCTGTAAAACCAAAACCACCACGTTGACGTTCAAGGTGAGTCCACGCGCGCACAAGGCGACTACGCAAATGCTTTAGTAACGCTAAATCCACCTGCAAGCGCCCTTCGGCTGTGCGTGCACGTCTTCCAAAAATCTCAAGAATCAACCCCGTTCGATCGATCACTTTGCATTTCAAGCCAGTCTCAAGATTACGCTGCTGAATAGGAGTAAGAGTTGTATCAAATACAGCTAACTTAACATCCTCTGCAGTCACGATCTGGCACAAATTCTCCACATTACCTGAGCCAATTAACGTTGCTGGATTCTTTTTTTGAATGGGAATTGCTTGGTGGTAACACACATCCAAATCAATGGCTTGGGCTAGACCTAAAGCTTCTTCAATGCTTGCCTCAATCGTTCGCGTCAATGGTTCTTTTTGACGTTTGTCATACACATGCACCAAAATCGCCTTGGTATGCATTGAGGTGGGGATATCAAAAGGGGAATCGTAGGACATTTGGTTGCCGCATTACAAATAAGTTAATGAAGTTTAGAGGATTTAGTAATCACGCACACATGTTAAATGAAGCTGCCAAGCTTTTTTAGCGCTGACTGTAGATTGAATATGACTATTTCTTTTCAACAATTACACCACACCAACCAAGCAGCAGCATTTTTCTAAAAATAAAAAACAAAAAGAAAATACCAGCCATAATTCAAATGAATTAAGGGCCGATATTTCATTTTTTTGATTCGACTCAATTAATTTGTAAAACCATTCTTTCATAAAAGCCTTTTTCAAAATGTTTCAACGTAAATACTCAATAATAGGACTCAATCGTATCACATACGCGATCCACATCCTCTAACTGCAATGCATGATACAATGGCAAACGCAACAAACGTTCAGTCTCAACAACTGTATTTCGATCATCACCAGAAAATGCACCTGTCTTCGCGCCATAAGGATTCAAATGCAATGGTGTATAATGAAAACTCGATTCAATTCCCTGCGTTCGCAAATAATCACGCAAGGCTACACGTGCAGCATTGTCACACAATTTCACATAATAAAGATGGGCATTTTGCTGATTATAGGCTGGGATGCTTGGGCACTTAAATACATCCACACCTACACGCACCTCTAGTGCTTTCAAGCGATCCTGATAGCGCTGCCAGAGATTCAAGCGATGTTCATGCAACGCCGCGTATCCCACCAACTGCGGCAAAAGATACGTCGCATTAATCTCGCTCATCAAATAATGACCACCAAGACCTACCCAGGTATACTTATCAACTTGCCCTTGCAGGAATTGCTCACGATTAGTTCCTTTCTCACGGGCAATTTTAGCATCTGGCAAAAACGCTTCGTTATTCACCAAAAGAGCCCCACCCTCGCCGGCTGTACAATTTTTTGTATCATGAAAACTTAGGCATGCCATATCGCCATAATTTGGCAATGGCTTACCATGACAAAATGCACCGATACCTTGCGCTGCATCACTGATTAGCACTAAGTTTTTAGCATGACAAAAGGCTTCTACACGCGCCATATCACAGCTAATACCACCATAATGCACAACAATAACGGCAATCACTTCAGGCGTTACCGCAGCCTCAATTGCAGCTTCATCATTATTCATCGTGTCCGGATTAATATCGACATAACGTAGCTTAAACCCATATTTCGCAAAGCTATTTGTCGTACTTACAAAGGTAAAGCTAGGGCAAATAACAACTGGTGGATTTGCAACATCAAAAGCATCCCCCAGGTGTGACTTTAGTGTCAAAGCTGCCATTTCAAGTGCTGATGTACACGATGATGTGAGCAACGGATTATTGTAACCAAAAACGGAACTTAATGCCGCCTGACATGCTTTTGTTTGCACGCCATTACCGCTAAATGCTCGCGGGTTACTGGACAAGAATGCATGAACAGCAGCTATCGATTCAGGCAATGTCACCGGCATAGTGAATGGAATTGGAAGCTGAGCATGCGCTAAAGCAAGCGATGTTTTTGTCATATCGTCCACCATTACTCAGCAAACGTCTTTAACAATAACTCCACCGTCTTGGGATCTTGCCAATCAACGATGCCAACAACGCGTCCAACCAAAACACCTTCTTTGTTGATAAATAATGTTGATGGAAAACCTTTTATCTCAAAATATCGTGAAACAGCACCTGCCTTATCCGTCATAACAGGAATATTCTTAAAACCATGCTGTGCGAAAAAGGCTTTACTCTTTTCCTTAGTTGTTCCGTCTGGTGTCAAAGCGACATGTGCAATTTCTTTATGAGCCGCTATAAATTTATCATAGTATGGCAATTCCTTTTGACACGGTTGGCACCATGTTGCCCAAAAATGAAGCACCACAGGTTTGCCTTTTAAGTCAGCAAGTTTAAATTCCTTTGATTCTTTCTCATGCTTTTCAATAGCAATATCAGGCATACTTTTTGAATTTGCTTCGCGTGAGAAATTGATATCAATTAAGCTAAGTGGAATCTCTTCCTGGACAACATCATCTTTTTTGTTCAACAAAGCCTGTCCGCTTTTATATGCCGAAATAAGAATGAATGCGGCACACAAGCCATAAATAAAATTTTTGTTCATTTAAAGTAAATTCCTTATCCTAAAACTATGCAAGACGCCAAGTCGTGCCAGCCCCTGTATCTAACAATATAACGCCTTTTGCTAATAAGTCTGCACGAATTTGATCGGCCGCAGCAAAGTTCTTTGCTTTTTTAGCATCATTACGTTGCTGAATTAACATTTCGATATCCAATTCATCAGCACCAGCTTTACCTTGGAACCATTCTTTCGGGCTTCGCTGCAAAATACCTAAAAGTGCTGCACCATTTTTAAATTGTGAGGCCAACGCAACTGACGGCGATTTATACAATTGATTCGCAAGTTCATGCAAAATAGCAAGTGCTTGCGGTGTATTCAAATCATCGGCAAGCGCATCAATTACCCCGGCCGGCTCAGCTTCCGCGTCCAAAGGCTCAATCACTAAATCAAGCGCACCATAAAAACGATCCAGCATTTGTTTCGCCGAAACAAGCTGTTGATCCGTCCAATCAAGTGGTTGATGGTAATGCGTCAGCAATAAAGCTAAGCGAATCACTTCGCCATCATGGTCACCAAGCAAATCTTGAACCGTTACAAAGTTACCCAAAGACTTAGACATCTTCTCACCATTTACCGTGAGATGCCCATTATGCAACCATGTACGGGCCATTCGCTCTGTTCCATGCGCACAACAACTTTGCGCCACCTCATTTTCATGATGTGGAAATACCAAGTCAACACCACCACCATGTATGTCAAAGGTCTCACCAAGATATTTAGCACTCATCGCAGAGCATTCAATATGCCACCCTGGACGCCCTCGTCCCCACGGACTATCCCAACCAGGCGTTTCGTCATCCGACGGCTTCCATAAGACAAAATCAGACGCATTTCGTTTATAGGGTGCTATTTCAATGCGCGCCCCTGCAATTAAATCATCTTGATTTTTACGTGAAAGTTTTCCATAATTTCCGTAGGACGTCACATCAAATAATACATGGCCATCCGCCGCGTAAGCATGCCCTTTTTGAATGAGCGCTTCGCTCATCGTGATCATTTCAGCAATATGTTCGGTCGCGCGCGGTTCAATGTCAGGTGGCAAAGCACCTAAAGCACCCACATCTTCATGATAACACCCAAGCGTCGTCTCTGTCAGTTCACGAATCGGAATACCAAGTTCTTTTGAACGAATATTAATTTTATCATCTACGTCCGTCACATTTCGAACATAGGTTACCTTTGGAAATGATTTTTTCAACAATCGATAAAGTACGTCAAATACAATTGCAGAACGTGCATTACCAATGTGTGGACGGTCGTATACGGTGGGTCCACATAAGTATAGACCAACATGATCCGGGCTTATTGGCTTAAAAATTTCTTTTTTGTGCGTAATTGTATTCGTAAGCTTGATCGTAGTCATAAAAAACTTTGATTTTCAGTAGATGTTTCACTTTAGAACGTGTTAGTATTATTAATCAATAATTAACATGTAAAAAGGCTAGATAAGATAAATGGCACGCGTAACCGTAGAAGATTGTATTTTAAACGTTCCTAATCGATTTGAACTTGTGCTCCTTAGCGCAAAACGTGCTCGCGAAATATCAGCTGGCTCTCCATTAACTGTTATTCGTGATAATGACAAAAACCCTGTTATTGCACTTCGCGAAATCTCTGAAAATTCAATTGATATCACTGCATTACGTGAAAATCTTATCAAGAACTTTCAACGACATGTGTTTGTTGAAAATCACGAATCTGAACTTGATGATGATGTGCAAGAATCTCTTAGCGCGATCAGTGAATGGGACGAAGAAGTAAGCGCTATTTCTATCAATGAAGGTAATGACGAAGATTACACCAACAGCGAAGAAGAAGCTTCCGATGACGAAGATGAAAGCGAAACTGATGATGACGCAGATGATGAGTAATAAATAAATTTTCAAAGAGAGTGTATGGAGCAATCATTGAGTGTTACGTCAATTTGAGCTGGTTGAACGATTAAGAGCCTACGATCCATTGGTTGATGAAGATCTTATCAACCGTGCTTATGTATTTTCTGTAAAAAGCCATGGCTGCCAAGTACGTGACTCAGGTGACCCCTATTTTTCACACCCTATCGAAGTTGCCGGCATTCTAACCGAGCTCAAACTCGATAGCCAGTCTATTGCAACTGGCTTATTGCACGACACCGTTGAAGATACTGTTGCAACGATCGAAGAAATAGAAATGTACTTTGGTGTCGAAATTGCGCAGCTCGTTAACGGTGTAACAAAATTATCCAAACTAGAATTACAATCTGAAGCAACCAAACAAGCTGAAAACTTTCGCAAGCTTGTCTTAGCGATGTCAAGTGACATACGAGTACTGCTTGTAAAATTAGCAGACCGTCTACACAACATGCGAACGCTACATCATATTTCTTCTGAAGATAAGCGTCGCCGTATCGCACACGAAACAATCGAAATCTACGCCCCCCTCGCCGAGCGAATGGGTATGCACTGGATTAAAGATGAACTTGAAGATCTTGCGTTTGCTCAGCTTCAACCTGATATCTATGAATCCATTAAAAGCAGGTTGAAATTTATCTACCAAGCTTCGGTCGATACGATTAACCTAATTATCGAAGACATTAAAAACGTTGCTATGACATTTGATCTAAAATGCAACGTAAGCGGTCGCCTTAAAACGCCTTATTCTATCTGGCGTAAAATGCAGCAAAAAAATGTAACATTAGAACAACTATCCGACATTATGGCCTTCCGTATCTTAGTTGGGTCGGCATCCGAATGTTACCAAGCACTTGGTATTATGCACAGTCACTATATGGTCGTACCAGGACGTTTCAAAGACTATATCAGCACACCAAAACCAAACAATTACCAGTCTTTGCATACCTGCCTTATTGGACCGTTAAATCAACGTATTGAACTTCAAATCAGAACATCTGACATGCATGACGTTTGTGAAAATGGTGTGGCAGCACACTGGCAATACAAGCAAGGCAATAAAATGCATGATGGCAAGCAATACGCATGGCTTCGTGGTCTTTTGGAAATTTTGGAACATGCATCAAGTCCAGATGAATTTTTGGAACATACAAAGCTTGAAATGTTTCAGGATCAGGTTTTTTGTTTTACGCCCAAAGGTGAACTTATTAACTTACCAGGCGGGGCGACACCAGTTGACTTTGCATATGCTATCCATTCAGAGATTGGCAATCGTACAGTTGGTGTAAAAATAAATGGCAAACAAATGCCACTTCGCACACAGCTTAAAAACGGCGATCAAGTTGATATTATCACGGCAAAAGCCCAAAGCCCCTCACCTACATGGGAGCGTTTTGTTGTCACAGGAAAGGCGCGCGCCTGTATACGTCGTTTTATACGTGGCCAACAGCGTCAACAATACAGCGAGCTTGGAAAGTCACTCCTCCAAAAAGCATGCATTAAAGAAGGTAAACCATTTAACGAGAAGAATTTCTCAAAAATTCTTGGAAAATTCCATTATTTAGTACTGGATGATTTATATGCTGCTATTGGTGAAGGCATACAATCTGCAAAGGAAGTACTCACAGCCACTAGCCCTGAAGTACCTCGCACAAAAAAAGAACCAGGTGCAATCGAAGTAAAAAATGTAGCCTCAAAAACAGTCATTAACGACCCCGCGCAGTTTATTGAGGGACTTATTTCAGGAATGTCTGTACATTTTGCCGGATGCTGCCATCCATTGCCAGGTGATAACATCGTGGGTGTTGTTGTAACAGGTAAAGGTGTTACGATTCATACGCATGATTGTGAAGTCATTACCACCATTCCCGACCCAGAACGTGTACTCGACTTAGCATGGCACGAAATACACGGGCAAGAACATAACTACCGTCACGTTGGACGCCTTAAAGTAACATTTATCAACAAGCCAGGCAGCCTAGCGGCCATGACTACAACCATCAGCAAGCAATCTGCAGATATTGTTAACCTGAAAGTTACAAACAGAACCATGGATTTTTGGGATTTATTCATTGATGTTGAAGTGAGAAATGTCGAACATCTATCAACATTAAAAGCGTCATTACGTTCTGTGGCGTCTATCCTGTCTGTTGATCGGATTTAAGAACTTACAACTTCTCTTCGCAACCAATACAACCCTACTATCATCATAGGTACACACAGCGCTTGCCCTAACGTTAGCGTCGCAAAACCAAGCGATAAAAAGCCATCTGGATGTCTGAAATACTCTATACCGAAGCGAATTACACCATATGACAGCATAAAAAGACCTGACAAACGCCCGGGGATTTTGGCAAACCGGTTAAGCAAAATCCAAGATAAAAGACCTATAATTAGCCCCTCCCCGACAGCCTCGTATAATTGACTGGGATGTCGCGGCAAACCATCGCTTTTAGGAAAAATCACAGCCCATGCAACATCTGTTGGGCGCCCATAATGTTCAGCATTAATAAAGTTGGCAATACGGCCTAAGAACAAACCAATGGGTGAGACAACTGCTAGCAAATCACCAAAACGCATTAATGAGATACTCATTTTACGACAATATAAAATAGTTGCTATAACAACCCCAAGCAAACCACCATGAAAGGCCATTCCCCCTTGACGTGTTTTGAGAATTTCGATGGGGTTTTGCAAAAAATGTATAGGATCATAAAACAAAACATAGCCTAAACGACCACCAATAATAATTCCCACGACAGCCCACGTAATAAAATCATCAAAATCTTTTTGTTTGAGATCAAAAATATTTGCAATTCGACGCGCATAAAACCACGCCAAGGATATTCCAGCAAGATAGGCAACCCCATACCAGTGAACAGAAATAAGGCCAAGATCAATGGCAACAGGGTTAATCAGTGGGAATGGAATGAGATACATAACAAAGCTCAATGACCACGGCTAGCAGACAAATCAATCCGCCTGTCCACCAACATATAACATACATCGCCCAGTAAGTGCAGCACCATACCTAGCAATGTAAACATGTAAAGTGTGCCAAACATCACAGGGTAATTACGACTTAACGCGGCCTCGAACCCAAGCAAACCAAGCCCATCAAGCGAGAATAAAACTTCAATCAATAAAGAGGATGTAAACAAAACTGCAATAAACGCTGCCGGGAACCCAGCAATAACAATCAACATGGCGTTTCTAAAAATATGGTTATAGAGTACACGTTGACGTGGTGCGCCTTTAGCACGTGCGGTTACCACATACTGCTTATTAATTTCTTCCAAGAACGAATTTTTTGTAAGCAATGTTAATTTTGCAAAACCACTCATAATCATCGCTGTTAAGGGCAGCGCTAAATGCCAAAAATAATCTTTGATTTGTCCAAACAAGGATAACTTATCATGATAATCAGAAACTAACCCGCGCAATGGAAAAAGACTAAAAAAGCTACCGCCTGCAAATACAATTATAAGAAAAAGGGCAAACAGAAAACTAGGCACTGCATACGCAATAATTACAAGTGCACTTGTCCATACATCGAATTGAGTACCATCACGCACCGCTTTTGCCACGCCCAAAGGAATTGAAATTAGGTAAACAAAAAGCGTGGTCCATAAACCAAGTGAAATTGACACTGGTAATTTTTCACAAACAAGGGACACAACTGTCTGGCTACTAAAGTAGCTTTTACCAAAATCAAAGGTTAGGTAATTCTTAATCATCAAAAAGAAGCGTTCATGCGCTGGCTTATCAAAACCAAACTGTTTTTCAAGCTCTTTTATAAAAGCAGGATCAATACCTTGTGCACCTTTATAGGCAGATGAATGATCACCACCAAATCCAGCACTTGCGCCACCTGCCATCATATCGTCACCACCACCGAAACGCATATCCATGTCTGACGACTGACCACGCATTTTAGAAAGGATTTGTTGCACAGGGCCGCCTGGTGCCGCTTGAATGATGATAAAATTAATCAGCATAATACCAAATAACGTTGGGATCATGAGCAAAATTCGTTTTAATAGGTAGCTTAGCATAAAAACATTACGTTAAAGGTCACCTCTATTTTTTAGCACGATTTCCTATAACATTGACAAAAAAACATCATTTTCATGAAAAATCATTAAAACAACTTGCCTCTATTATAGAAAAGCACATTCATGCTCAAGAAAAACTTGACGCAGCGCTTTATATGCTGTTTGATCAGTTCATATCTATTTATTAAAATAATATTATTTCCTGTGTCAGACACTATCCATTCAGAAATAAACCCACTTCGTCACATTGCTATTATCATGGATGGCAATGGCCGCTGGGCAAAGAAAAAAAGTCTTCCGACAATTGCAGGGCACAAAGCCGGTGCAGAAGCTGCGCGACGCATAACAGAAGCCGCAGCAAAGAATAACGTTGAGTACCTAACCCTCTATACCTTTTCAACCGAAAATTGGAAACGTGACGAACGTTGGATTAATGAACTTTTTGGCCTTTTATCATGGTACCTTGAAAATGAAATTAAATCCCTTCATAAAAATAACGTCCGCTTAAAAGCAATTGGTGATCGCCGTCGATTACCCACTCAAATACAAAAGCATCTCACAAAAGCCGAAGAAAAAACAAAGGACAATACGGGTATAACCGTCGTACTTGCGTTAAGCTATAGTGGTCGAGATGAGATTATTCGCGCTGCAAATAATATCATTAAAGATGCCAAAAATGGCACATTAGATTCAGTTGATGGCGCATCTTTTGAAAAATATCTTGATACCCACACTATTCCTGACCCAGATCTTTTTATTAGGACAAGTGGCGAAAAACGCATCAGTAACTATTTATTATGGCAAATTGCATACACAGAACTTGTCTTTAGTGATGTTTTGTGGCCAGATTTCACAGAAGAACATTTCGAGAAAGCTGTTTATGAATTCAAAAATCGAGAGCGCCGATATGGTCTCGATGTCATTTAAGAAGTCACGTTTGATGCAACCACAATTTGAATTGTTAACTCGTGTACTCAGCGCTGCCATCTTGATACCATTTTTTTTATGGGTAACATACACTGGCGGGTGGTTTTTTTACGGCGTGCTTACGCTGGTATTTATTAGCGCGCTTCGTGAGTGGTCCCGCCTTTCAACAAACAGCATTTTTCACCCTTTGTGCCTTGCAGCCTTAATTGGGGTTACATTATATCACAGCAATATATACGTTCCTCACGTGCAAATCATTGGCGGACTCGCATTACTCGGGGCTATTTATTATCAACACCCAACCCTCGCATTACCATCGATACACCGTTGGATGCTCTTTTTGAGCGGATTGTCTTACATAACAGCGTCTATGATCTGCTTTATTCAAATAAGCCAAAATGGGGCAAATAGCTCGCTTTTTCTTTTATGGTTATACGCAATTGTCTGGGCAACAGATAGTGGCGCCTACCTTGTTGGAAAAACAATAAAAGGACCAAAGCTTTGCCCAAAAATCAGCCCTAATAAAACTTGGGCAGGCTTTATTGGCGGTATTTTGGTGGCGATTATTACCGGCCTCTACCTTTTAAAAGCATTAGGACTATCTCTTTCGTCATCCATACCAAACACCATATTGATTTTAATGATATCTTGCGCAGCTCACCTAGGTGATTTAATAGAATCATCTATTAAGCGTTATTTTGGTGTGAAAAATGCAGGTGGATTAATCCCTGGCCACGGGGGCGTTCTTGATCGCTTGGACAGCTTGTTTCTTGTTGTTATCCTAACAGGTCTTTTTTTGCTATTTGGAATAATTAATATTTAATCTGAATTTCAGATATTTTGTAATTCATCCTCAACAACAGATTCTTTAGCATGTGGTGATGGAGTGAAAAATTTTCCATCATCTTCACTAATATTTTTTTGCGCATTTCTTAAAAAAACAACCCCGTTTATGCTACTGCTTTTATGTTGACGGCTATTATTCTCATTCTCACTATATTGGTTATTAATATAATTCAAAAAATAAAATGAAAAAACACCTAATGAAAAGCCAAAAGAAATTGTATATATAATTCTTTTCATAAAAAACTCTTTATTAAAATATTCCATCAATTCAACACATAACACGCATCATATAAACAAATAGTAAATAAAATTTATTTATTATCATAATTTTTATCACACACAATAATCACAAGAAAAAGCCACCTTTTGGGAACAATAAAGCACATATTAAATATGAAATGGAATTAAAATCTATAAATATCTATATTTATGGAACAATAAGAAAAACGACAACCAATTTATTAAATCCACCTTAACAATTATTAAATAAAATTTAACAGTTATTAATTTTGTTAACACTTTGTTAACTATTGCCCTCTAATTAGCTTTTTATAAAGAATAATTATGAACAGCGTTGATGGAGAAGTAAGTATGTCTAGCATCCAAAGGATATTCCAAAAATCAATTTTTCTTATTACAATTACATGTTTACTAATCACCTTAACAGACGTTAAGTGTAGTGGTTTTTCAGAAGGAAAAAGTACCGAGGCTGAATCGCTCCCCCTTAAGACTGTTCGTATTTTAAGTCTTGATGGAGGCGGTGTTAGAGGGATATCAGAAGCACGCTTTTTAGAACACCTGCTCCATTCAAGTTTGAAGTGCAACACGGTTAATATTTTTTTGAAAGACCTCATC
>JANRCF010000041.1 GCA_030727085.1 Alphaproteobacteria bacterium
AATAACCTATTTTATCCCATTTTCGTTATTTGACACAGTTCAGTGAACAGTCTCAAAACAGCTTGAATTGCCCCTTTAAACGCCCATGACCTCCGCTCTTTTTTGAGTTATCTTCTGTTTCTTTGGATTTAGAAATAATATCGCCAGAAGCGTCGGTAACAATGAGGTATTCAACTTCTTTCGCAGGCTTCATACTTTCGTTAAGATATTCATCGCCACCAACGATATCATTTAAAGGTATCCCTAATTCAGTTGCTTTTTGAAACAAATCCACCACAGCGTTACCAACTGTTTGGGACTTTTCACTCATTGCAATGAACAAGTCTTGTTTTTGCGAGGTAATATGATAGATGTAGAGAAATGATGCGATAATAAAATTTAAAACAACAAACAAAAGAGTTATTTTAAATATTGATTGTTTATAACTTTTTTCTTCAAATTCATGAGCCTGCATCGCAATTAGCCTTAAATTATTTGTCTCTTAATTATGATAGTCACAAAAAAAAGTTAATGAAAGATTAATTTGTGTAAAATTGTAAAAAAAATTATGAGAAAGAGAGCCCTATTTTTTGTAAGACGTTTTTATAAGCGGCTTTCTTTTTATATAATGTTTAGCTTGTAACGGCCGATCCAACGGGGCTTGACCCGTGGAGTTTCTGATAAAAACATATCATTTTAACCATTCACTTTTTCATCAATCTCGAGCCAACGGAGCTCCATCGTATCTAGATGTGCTTTTTTATCGGTTAATTCTTGTGTTAACCTGGAAAATTCAACTGGATTTTTCTGATATAAGCTAGGGTCGGCTAATTTTTGCTCAAGTTCAGTAATTGCTTTTGTGAGTAGCTTCATTTCTGTTGGTAATTGTTCCAAGTCTCTCTTTTCAATGTAGGTTAGACGAATTTTGGATGTCGGGGGAGGAGGTGTCTTTTCTTCTTTTTGACTTTCCTTTTTAATAGGCTTAGGTTCATTTCCATGGTTTGTTTCGCGTTGGCGCAAGTAGTCTTGGTAGCCGCCCACATATTCCATTGCTGTACCGTCACCTTCGAATGCAATAAGGCTTGTTACAAGCTGATCTAGGAAATCACGATCGTGGCTAACAATCAATAACGTGCCTGGGAACTCACTTAACACCTCAAGTAGTAAGTCGAGCGTATCACTGTCCAAGTCATTGGTTGGCTCATCTAATACCAAAAAATCACATGGCTGCGTTAACGCTTTAGCCAATGCTAAGCGATTTCGCTCTCCGCCTGATAGAATGTGGGTCATGCCCCGAATTTGATTTTCCTCAAACAAAAAATCTTTAAGGTACGCAACAACATGGCGGCTTTGCCCTTGAACCGTTACGTGGTCTCCACCATTAGGGCATAAGTTTTGCCACAATGTTTTGTTTTCGTTCAGTGAATCTTGCATTTGATCCAAATAAATAACTGATGTATCCGCATTGCGTTTAATGGTGCCTGAGTCAGGTTCAAGATCTCCAACAAGTATTCGGATGAGCGTTGTTTTTCCTGTGCCATTTGGCCCCATAATACCAATGCGATCACCGCGTAGTAGCCGTAAATCAAATGGTTTTAATAATGTGCGGTCGCCGAAAGATTTAGTAATGCCGCTAGCCTCAATAATAAGCTGGCTTTCGCCTTGCGTTTGAAAATGGGTGGCGGTAACGCTTTTACGCGAGTTTAATTTTAGTTGCTTGCGTTCTTCGCGCATGTTATGCACACGACGAAGACGCCCTTGATTTCGTTTTCGTCTTGCTGTTACCCCACGGAGCAGCCAGTCGGCTTCCAATCTAAGGCGTGTATCCAGCCACGCCTTTTCACGTTCTTCTTGTTCCCAAACATATTCAGACCAACGGTCAAAATCACCAAAACCTTTGTTGTTTTCTTGGATACGCGTGCGATCAATCCACCATGTTTTGTTTGATATATTTTTTGAAAACTGTCTGTCATGGCTGATCACAACAAAGGCACCACGAAAATCGCTCAGCATTTTTTCAAGCCACTCAATGGTTGCAATGTCTAAGTGGTTTGTTGGCTCGTCCAGTAACAACACATCAGGATCTTGAGCAAGGGTGGCTGCCAATGATAATCGTCGTTGTTCGCCGCCTGAGAGTAGTTTTAATGGTTTATCCAGTGGTACCTTTAATTCTGTTAGATATGTTGCTGCTAAGTAATCTTCACGTGCAAATTCCAATACATAATCAAGTGCCGTTTGCTCTGGGTTTTCGATGGTGAGTCGTTGCGGCAAGTATGCAACCCTTAGGGATGGTCGCTTAAACATGTTGCCAGAATCAATTTCTTGCAGACCCGAAAGCAGCTTAAGAAGTGTTGATTTTCCTGATCCGTTGCGCCCGACAAGACACACATGATCTTTTGGCAAGAGGTGTATGGTCCAATGATTAATAAGTGGGTCACCGCCAAAGTTTAAACTGGCGTCGAGTAGGCTTAAAAGAGGTTTCATCAAAATTTCTTAAATTATTGCTATCATAGGATTCTAGCATTAAGCATGAAGAAAGCCAATGTTTGCAATGCTGCATGCTCTATTCAAGTAATTTTTCCAAGAAAACACTATATTAAAAAGCAGTCCGCCGTCATTCCGAGAAGTCTAAGACGATGTTGTTATCCATATATTTCTGGATGGCCACACCCTCTGCGAGGGTTTTTCATGGTGGTAGCGTTAGAAACAATGTGAAGTAGATATGAGAGCAAAGAGAGTCTTTTATCCTTGTTTTAGTCCGTCCTTTTTTGCTTTCATCTTAGTTTTATAGTGCTTTGCCCATTCATGTTTATTTGTTTGAGGAATTCGGTTTATAGCCAATGCGTCAGTAGGCACGTCATTCGTTATAACTGATCCTGCTGCTGTCATGGCATCATTACCAATAAAAACAGGGGCTACCAAAATCGTATCGACACCAATGTGTACACGTTCACCAATCTTAGTTTTATGCTTAAGAAAACCGTCATAGTTTGCTGTGATTGTGCCGGCACCAATATTACTTGCTTCGCCAACGGTTGTATCACCTAAGTAGGTTAGGTGCTTTGCCTTGGCTTTTTTGCCGAGATGGGTTGCTTTTAGTTCCACAAAATTGCCGATTTCTGCGCCTTCATCAAGAACTGAGCCACCGCGAATATGGGCGTGTGGACCCACGGAAACGCCGCTCCGCAATGTGCAATCTTCAAGATAGCAAAAGCTTTTGATTTTAACATTATTTTCAACATTGACACCTTTTTTAAAAACGACGGATGGTTCAACAGTTGTGTCTTGCCCAATACATGTATCTATTGAAAGGCGCGTTGTGTGTGGTTGTTGGAATGTAACTCCCTTCATCATAAGCACAGCACGTAAACGTTCCTGAATAATTGAATCAACTTTTTCAAGATCTTCACGTGTGTTAATGCCAGCTACTTCATCAAAATCGACGTTGATCGCTTTGGTAGTTGCGTCATGTTCAATCGCCAAATGCACGAGATCAGTAAGGTAATATTCAGACGCAGCGTTGGCATTAGATATGAGAGGAATAAGCTTTCTGAGCAATTTCTGGTTAATTTTATATACACCAGAATTGATCAATGGCGAGTTGCGAAGCATTTCATCTGCATCTTTGTATTCAGTAATACGGCACGGTCTATCATTATTAAAGACAATGCGGCCATATGATGCATTACGTTGGTTGTCAGGTAATGTTGCACTTAAAAGCGTTAAATCAGCAGAGCTTGCTAATAATTTTGTAAGTGTTTCTATCGTTAATAAGGGGGTATCACCACACAATATAATTACATCAGATATATCATCTGAAAGTTGATTCATACCTGTCATGGCAGCGTGCGCGGTACCAAGCTGTTCATTTTGAATGGCTATTTTGTGATGCTTATAATCAGAATAAACTGGTGTGAGGGGAGACGCGACAATAATAATCTCAGTTATTGGAAGTTGTTCCAGCGTATGTAATACGTGACCTAATACAGATCTGCCAGCTAAATCATGAAATATTTTTGAAATGCTCGATTTAAAACGTTTGCTTTGTCCTGCAGCAAGAACAATGCAGCCTATTTTTTGTGACGTCATATGTTTACATTCCTTTGTAATTTAGCCTTTTGCGTTCTTCGTTCATTTATAATTGATTCAAATAATTGATGCCAGTTTTGTTCTGCACGAAGACGCATGAGAACAGCGCCTACACCAACAGATGCGCGATCCATAAAGACAAATTCAGGTGGCACACGAATGCCGCCAAGTTCATGTAATTTCTGATGCACGGCCGTCGCTGTTTCCCAACCTTTTGTGCCGCTAAATTCAGCTTGGATAGGGCGGGTGCGATTGTCTAGTAGTGGGTCATATAATAATTTAGCCCATTCATTCATGACATCAATAAGTTCATTGGATAAATTTGAAAACCCCCAACGCTCGTAGGCTGCAACCATATCATCGCGTTTGTTGTGCTTAAGTGCCTCATATAAATCAATAACACCATCAACAAAATTGTCGTCAAAACGTCGCACACAGCCGAAATCAAGAAGCAACAAATTATGGTCTGTATCAACTTTATAATTGCCAGGGTGAGGGTCGCCATGTATCCAACCATTAATATAGAATGGGCGATACCAAGTGCAAAATAATGTGTGACCTAAAGCATTACAGTCGCTTTGTGAAAATGTTTCAGCAGCATCTAAAATAGAGATACCTTCCATCCACGACATGGCGAGGAGGCGAGGGGTAGATAAGTCAGAGTAGAAGTCAGGTATTTTAATGTTATCTGTACTATCCGCAAAAAAATGTTGATAATCATTTATGTTCTTTGCTTCGTTTATGTAATCAAGCTCTTCCATAAGACGGCTTCGAATTTCGGTCATGACAGCATTAAGATCAAGTGCCTTGTTGAATAAACGATATGTGCTAAACAGCATGCTCAGTTGCGAAAGATCTGCCTCTACAATGGTGTTCATGCTGGGGTATTGTAATTTTAGGGCAAGCGCTGATCCATTATGGTGAATGGCTTTGTGCACTTGTCCAAGTGATGCCGCCGCCGCGGGTGTTCGATCAAAAGATGAAAAACGCGATTCCCAGCCAATGCCAAGTTCAGATTGCATGCGTCGTTTTACAAACAAAGGCCCCATAGGAGATGCATTAGATTGAAGTTTAAGCAGTTCTTTTGAATATTCTGGGGGAAGGGCATCTGGTATTGTGGCTAGAAATTGCGCCACCTTCATAAAAGGCCCTTTCATACCGCTAAGCGCTGTTTTAAGTACTTTTGCATAAGAAGCATCATCAATTGAATAACCAGTTACTCGTTCACCAATAACACGTGCAGCAAGCCCGCCAACGGTTCCGCTGACCGAAGCAAATCGTTTTAGTTTAGTAGACAGTGGTGTTGTGTCGTCCATAATTGATTTATATGTATGTGTTTCTCAGCGCATTGTAGTTGATTATCTCTTACAAAAGAAAGAGATAGATTTACCGAGTTTTCAATGACGTATTAATTAACCCAGAAGCAGGTGTTTCTGTCTGTATGTATTTCATAGGGCTTTCTTCTTCTGATGGCTGGAACCCTAAAAGTGGTGCAATGCGCTCAATAATATGGCCAGCAGTTGGAGAAGCATTCCAACCGCCTGTAGCGTAGTTATGTGTTTCAGCAATTGGTTTTGGATTGTCTAACATAACGAATACCATAATTTGTGGATCGGACATTGGAAATGCACCAACAAAATATGCATTACGGTCTATCCCGTTATAACCGCGTCCTTTGTTTTGAAGTGCAGTGCCTGTTTTCCCAATTACTTCATAGCCTTTAACATCTACTTTTCTTACCTGCGCATTTTTCACAACCATACGCAACATTTCACGAATCGCATGAGATGTCTTTAATGATATAATTGGCTCAGCTTCGCTTTTTGTTTGAAGAACTGCCGGGCGTTGATCGTTTGGTAAGTGTATTAGTGTTGGTTTTATAGACTGCCCATTATTGATGATTGTTCCGATAACAGTCATCATTTGCAACGGTGTTACTGCAATGCCATAACCATAAGACGCTGTCATTAACGTCGCTTCCTTCCATGCAGCAAGAGAGGGGATGATGGGGCGGCCCATTTCTGGAATTTCAAGAGAAGGTGATTGAGTGACACCAAGCTTTTTAAAGTATTCTTTTTGTGTTTGAACGCCAAATTTTTGAGCAGCCTTAATAGCGACGATGTTGGAGGAGTATACAAGCCCTTCCGTTAATGTAAGAGGTCGATTTTTACCTTTAAAGTCTGTAATTTTAAATCGTCCGAGCCTAACAGGTGCACTCGCGTCAAATATACTTTTGAGGGTAGCATGTCCACTTTCAAGTGCTATCGCTGTATTTAGAATTTTCCATGTTGAACCAGGTTCATAAGCGCCAAGCGTATTTCTATTAAATCCACAATTTTTTCCCATTACCTTATTAAGGCGATTTGGATCAAAATCAGGTAGAGAAATCATGGCAAGCATTTCACCTGTTTTTACGTCCATGATCATAGCATTCGCGCCTTCTGCTTTATATTTTGCCATGGCGTCTGTTAGGACTTCATGCACAATATGCTGCAGTCGCACATCAAGTGATAAATGCACGGGTTCGTTTTCTTTTAACAGTTTTGTATTATAATACTGTTCAATTCCTGCTAGGCCTGCATTATCAATGCCGCAATACCCAACGATATGTGATGTTAAGTGTCCGTATGGGTAAACACGTTTATAGTCATTTTGTAAGTAAATACCTGGTATGCCAAGCTCATTTACAGCCTGTTGCATGCGAGGTGGAATATGGCGAATGAGCCAGCTAAACCCTTTGCCAGATGATAGACGCTTGTATAAGGTTTCATAGCCAACTTCAGGAAATAATTTTGCAAGTTTTGTGGCCGCATCTTTTGCATTTAACACGACTTTTGGATTTGTATAAACGGATGCAGTGACAAGATGTGTCGCAAGAATGTTGCCATTGCGATCAAAGATTTCTCCACGTGGATATACATTTACCTCGGATTGAGCTTGTTGGTAGCTATGTACATGAGACTGCGCTGTCATAACATCAATCAAACGTCCAGCAATTGTGACATAGGAAATTGCCATGACGACGCCGGCAGCAAAAACACGTTGACGTGCCATTTCCAGTAGTGATGCCTGGTGAACTGCTTCTTTCCATAACCCTAAATGGCGATTAAGTGCCTGAAGAGGTTTTTGAATGAATTTCTTCATGCGCGCCCCTCTTCTGATGTTTCTGATGCAAAGTCAGCAACATATGCGTCTAAGGTGCTTTGGCGTTTCTTCGATTGTGAAGATTCAGGCTTGTGTTCAGGCTTATGTGAAGATTCAGGCTTGATGTTCGTACTTGAGCCAGCCATATCTTGAAATGTAATTAATTGGCCACTTTTTACAGGCTGCAGTTCAGTTAAATATTTTTGACTAAATTTCTGTAAACGTTTGGGGCCATTTAAGAATGTCCATTCGGCTTTTAAATGGTGGATAGCGTCATTATTTACAAAAATTTCTTTTTCAAGGCGTGTGTTGTGTTGTTCAAGCGCAATTACTTCGTATTTTATGCGAAATAATACCATGCCAACGCATATTGCCAATGAAACAAACCAAAATGTTGGATGTTTTAGCATAATGCCTCCCGAAGAAGGTGTGCTGCACGAAGTTTTGCTGAGCGACAGCGTGGATTATCGTCTATTTCATTTTGGGATGGGGCAATGGGTTTTCGGGTTATTGATTCAAAAAAAACATTTTGCGTATGTAGCCATGGTGACTCGTTTTTTAAAAATTGTTTGCACAAACGATCTTCAAGCGAATGAAACGTCACGGTCACAAGTTTCCCACTGTTTTTAAGTAATTTAACAGAAGCTTTTAATGCAGCCTCTATCTCTATTAACTCATTATTAACGAAAATACGCAAGGCCTGAAATGATCGTGTTGCAGGGTCAATGCCATCTTTTCGATAAACAATTTTGCGAATGCAGTCAGCAAGCTGAATGGTGTGTGTAAAAAGTCTCTCTTTACGGATTAGTGCAATTGAACGAGCGATTTGTCGTGACTTTTTTTCGTCTCCATATACGTAAAAAATATCTGCTAAATCTTCTTCTGAAAAGGTGTTTACAACATCAGCTGCGGATAAGCCAGTGTCCGGATTCATACGCATATCCAAAGGGCCATCGTGGCGAAATGAAAAGCCACGCTCGGGCGTGTCAAATTGATAAGAAGATACGCCGAAATCAAACACTATGCCATCAAAGGTGTTTTCTTTAAAAAGCGTAGGCATGTCAGAAAAGCAGCCTTCATGGAAAAAAAAGCGATCAGGAAATTCCCGGGTAAATGCTTGACTGCGTTCTTTTGCTTCGGGATCTCGATCGAGCGCGTGCACAATGCAGGAGGCTGATTCAAGTATAGAACGTGTATAGCCGCCTCCACCAAAGGTTCCGTCTAGATATATCCCGTCTTTTTGCGGGTTTAGTGTACCATGCATTTGTTGCAATAAAACGGGTACGTGGCCAGAAATTTGCATAAAACTATAAAAATAAAATAAGAGAATTAAATTAAATTCCATTTTATATCATGAAAATTAAGTAATCACAAGAGAAGAGTTGCCCATTTAAACAATTTAAAAAGCTTTTTTTCTTAAAATAGTTAAGAATTTTCTTGTAAAATGCTAATAATTTAATGATTGCGGTTGGACGGCACATCTATTACGCAAATAGTCAGGGGTAGTTACAGCTTCGCAAAACCTTACAGATTGAGCGTTTTCTTTAAAATAACTTGCACAAAATGACTTAAGGCGTTAAAAATGGACACAAGTATTTGAAAAAAAGGACGACAGTTTAGTGATTTCCCTAAAGCCTATTTTGATTTCAGGACGTGAAGTCTTGCCCCTTATTGAAGGTGGTAAAGGTATTTCTGTTTCTAATGGACAAAGCTCTGGTGCATGGGCTGCAGCCGGAGGTGTCGGGACTTTTTCAGCTGTTAACGCCGATTCATACGATGAGAATGGCAATGTTATACCGATTGTATATCAAGGTAAAACGCGTCGTGAGCGTCACGAAGAGCTCATTCAAAATGCTATTAAAGGTGGAATTACACAAGCACGCCGAGCGTACGAAACGTCTAACGGTAATGGTCGTGTGCATATGAACGTTTTGTGGGAAATGGGGGCGGTTGAACCTATTTTGCATGGTGTGTTGTCGCAAACAAAAGGAATTGTACACGGAGTGACCTGTGGTGCTGGCATGCCATTTAAGCTTGCAGAAATTTGCGTGTCTTATGGTGTGTATTATTACCCGATCGTATCATCTGGCCGTGCATTTAACATTTTGTGGAAACGTGCGTATAGTCATTTTGCTGATTTTCTAGGCGGCGTAGTCTATGAAGATCCATGGCTTGCTGGTGGCCATAATGGTCTTTCTAATAGTGAAGATCCGTTGAAGCCAGAGGCGCCTTTCGAGCGGGTGCGCAACTTACGTAAAGTTATGCGCGAATGCGGTCTTAGCGATGCCATTCCAATTGTTATGGCTGGCGGCGTGTGGTGGCTGAATGAATGGGCAGATTGGTTGAATAATCCAGATTTGGGTTCTATTTCATTTCAATATGGTACTAGGCCATTGCTGACACAAGAAAGTCCTATTTCAGATGCGTGGAAGCGCAAGCTTGTAACGTTGAAAGAAGGCGATATTTTCTTGAATCGTTTCAGTCCCACTGGATTTTATTCATCAGCGGTAAATAATGAATTTATGCGTGAATTAGACGGCAGGTCAAAACGACAAGTTGCCTATAGTGTTAAACCTATGGGGGATCATGTAGCGCCTTTTGCTGTCGGAGCCCGTGGCCGTTTAGTGTATTTAACACCCCATGATAAAGAAATGGCTGAATTTTGGGTAAGCAGTGGATTCATCGAAGCGATGCGTACACCTGATACAACATTGATTTTTGTAACAGCTGAATCTGAAAATGAAATTCTAAAAGACCAAATTGACTGCATGGGTTGCTTGTCTGCATGCAAGTTTAGTAACTGGGCACAAAACGAAGAAGGAACGACTGGTAAAAAAGCGGATCCGCGATCATTTTGTATTCAAAAAACACTTCAGGCAATTAGCCATAGTGATCAAGTGGAAAACCAACTTATGTTTTGTGGACATCAAGGATATCGTTTTGGGCAAGATCCATTCTATGCAAATGGTTTTGTGCCAACCGTTAAACAATTGCTTGAGCAAATACAAACTGGGTATTAGGTGGGGTTAATCATACTTACTTAGTTTTCCTCCGACGTGATCGGAGGATCCTTGTGTTGCAATAATAGACCCTCTGGTCAAGCCAGAGGGAAACTGTGAAGAAAAAACTACAAGTTATTCGCCTAGCACTTTCTTAATCCGCTCTAGTGCCCAGTCAATTTGATCTTTTGTTATTACGAGTGGCGGCGCAAAACGAATGGTTATCTTGTGTGTGTCCCGTGCGATCACTCCTTTATTGAGCAGTTTCATACAAAGTGCTCGAGCGGTGCTTTTGGTAGGATCAATATCCACACCAATCCATAAACCTTGACCGCGAATAGCGGTAACATAAGGCGATTTAATTTTTTGTAAACCTGCCATGAAATACGCGCCTAATTCAGCGCTTTTGTCGATTAGCTTTTCATCAATCAGTGTATCGAGTGCTTCTTTGCCAACAGCCGCTGCAAGTGGATTGCCACCAAAAGTTGATCCATGGCTGCCAGGGTTAAACACAGCCATAACGTCGCGGCGTCCTGCAATCGCTGATACGGGTAAAAATCCACCACCCAAAGCTTTCCCTAAAATGACAATATCTGGTTTAACATCTTCATGATCAGACGCTAGCATGCGACCTGTGCGGCCAAGGCCTGACTGAATTTCATCAACAATAAGCAATATATCACTTGCTCTGCATACTGTTTCAACATCCTTTAACCAGCCTTTTGGTGGCATTAAAACGCCAGCTTCACCTTGGATAGGTTCTGTTAGAACAGCACATGTGTTCGGTGTAATAGCTGTCTTTAAGGCGTTAATATCTCCATAAGGAATAATCTTAAATCCTGGCAAAAATGGCCCAAAATCTTTCTTATATGATTCTTCGCTTGAAAAACTAATAATTCCCATAGTACGCCCATGAAAATTGCCTTCCATCACGATAATTTCTGCTTGATTTGATGGAATGTCTTTTGTTTGGTATCCCCACCGGCGCGCTGCTTTGATAGCCGTTTCAACGGCTTCTGCACCTGAGTTCATCATAAGTGCTTGATCTTGCCCAGTAAGCTGGCAGAGCGTTTCAAGAAAATCTGCCATTTTATCGTGGTACATCGCACGTGAACAAACTGATACACGTGATGCTTGTTCTGTTAAGGCTTTAAATAACCGTGGGTGTCCATATCCGTGACTAATCGCTGAATAGGCAGAGAGCATATCCATATAACGATTTCCCTCAACATCCCACAGCCAAACACCTTCTCCACGATTAATGACGACAGGAATTGGGTCATAGTTTCGTGCGTTAACAGATTTTTCACGTTCGATAAATGTTGTGTTTAGCATAAAATTAGTTTCCTTTAGTGTCATCGTGATTAGTGCTCATAGCGGCTTCAATAAAAAGAGTAATCCAGTTAAGCGTTTGATTTCGGATGTCCTTATCTGGGTTGAATTCCATTATTTCAAGTGCAAGGCAGCGTTCATCGTGGGCAATCTTTGATAGAAACGATAGCATATCAGTTGGATTAAGGCCACCTGGCTCTGTCGTGCCAGTTCCAGGTGCAAATGTTGGGTCAAATGCATCAACATCAATGCTAATGCCGTAGTGATTTGTTTTAAGGTTTTTCATGACACTTTGTATGCATTCTTTAAGGCCAATCTTTGCACACGTTTCCGCATAATCGATATGTACGTTATGTGTGCTGAGAAAATTTTTCTCTCCATCATCATAGCTGCGAATGCCAAATTGGTAGATGTTCTCTGCTTTTAAAATGGGACAACCGTATTCATTTATTTTTGTCCATTCTTCATAGCCTTGGCCAAGCAAGGCGGCGAGAGGCATTCCATGGGGGGACATGCTTTCGCTTGTGTGGATTGTATTGGCATCCATATGCGCATCGAACCAGAGTAAAGAAAAATTATTATGTTTTATAGAATCGTACACACCTGCCCACGTTCCCATTGCAAGTGAATGATCACCGCCAATGACGATGGGGAAATAGCCGTTATGAAGGGCTTCCTGCACGCGTGCGGAAAGTATACTAATAGCACGGGTTATGTGTTTGCAGCGCACATCATGATCAGCGAGTGGCTTTGTAGCTGTTTCAGGAAGAGGTGAATTTTTGTGAAAATAATCAAGAGAAGCTTTTATATCAGGGTATTTTTGTTGTATATGGTTGATGATCACTTCAGCTCCACGTGCAGTGCGTTGGTCAGGCGCGCCCCAGCCACTGCCGACACCGATGAGTGCTATTTGTCTTTTCATTCACAGCCCTTTTTATGATACACATTAGAAAAGGTTATCATAAATTTTAAAATATACCGAGGAAAACTGTATGCGCCTTCTTGATGTTCTTACTCATAAAAAATGCTTAACACCACCACCCATATGGATGATGCGCCAAGCCGGGCGTTATTTGCCTGAATATAAACAAGTTCGTAAAAATTACGATGATTTCATGCAGTTTTGCTTTTCTCAGGATGATGTAGTTAAAGTGACACTTCAGCCACTACAGAGGTTTCAGTTAGATGCTGCGATTATTTTTAGCGATATTTTGGTCATTCCTCATGTTTTAGGGCAACGTGTGTGGTTTGAGCCTGATCATGGACCTAAGCTGGAGAAAGTTGATTTTCGTAAGCTTCTATTGAATGCTGGGCAGGTCTCACTTGAGCAAGTGCTTGCGCCCGTTGCTGATTCGATTGCTAAAACACGCGCGCAGCTAGATCACACAAAAGCCTTGATTGGGTTTTCTGGTGCGCCGTGGACTCTATTGACGTATATGATCAGTAATGGAAAAACAGCTGATTTTAATACTGTATTAGATTTTGCAGCCTCTAATCGGGAGTTGTTTGCGCAATTACAGAGCATGCTTGAAGAAAAAGTAGCAGAGCTTTTATGCCTTCATATTTCAGCAGGTGCAAATGTAGTTCAAATCTTTGAATCGTGGGCGGTGGCTGTGCCGCCACCATTGCGTGAGTTGTATTTATATACACCCTTGCGACGAATTGTAGGGAAGGTGAGGACCCGTTATCCTGGCATCCCTATCATTTATTACGCACGTGGTGTGAGCGGTGATTATGTGGGTTTACAAGATTTAGATGTCGCCTTTGGGGTAGATGAAACAGTGGATATTATTGATATTAGGGCGCAATTGTCGAGCTCTGTTTTGCAAGGTAATTTGTCGCCGAATAAATTACTGAATGGGGATTTTGAAGAAGATCTTGGACGAATTTTATCTGGCATGCATGGCACGCCGCATATCTTTAATTTAGGGCATGGCATTAATAAGGATACACCAATTAGTCATGTTGAACGCATGATTGATGTTGTTCAAAATTTGTAAGCATCGTCTCTATCGTTCATGAAAATAATCATATATTTTCTGTGCAACGGATCGGTTGATCCCTTCAACACGTTCTAAATCAGTGATTCCTGCTTTTGATACGCTTTGCGCTGAACCAAAGTGCAGTAACAGTTTCTTCTTGCGCGCTCCGCCAATGCCAGGGATATCATCCAGTACTGATTTTGTGATGGCTTTTGCACGCTTTTGGCGGTGTGTACCTATGGCAAAACGGTGCGCCTCATCACGTAGTCGTTGCAGGAAATGTAAAAACGGATCGTCGATAGGTAGTTGAAAGGTTTCCTTGTCTGTCATAAAAAATCGCTCGCGCCCAGCATTCCGATCAGCGCCTTTTGCAATGCCGACAACGGGTACATCAATGGCAAGTTCGGTTAAAATTGACTGAACGGCGGACAGCTGTCCTTGCCCGCCATCAATCAATAACAAATCAGGTT
>JANRCF010000042.1:0-11473 GCA_030727085.1 Alphaproteobacteria bacterium
TTTCAGCACTATTAGGTAAAAATGGCTTGATACCGTCCAATGTTTGTCGTGTGCGCCTTGCATTTGAGCACATGATAAGTGAGATATTATCAAGCTTCCCATGTATCTTTTGCCGAATAGCATCAATTTCATGCATACCCGTCATGGTTATGGTACGTTCTCGGTCGTTTTTGCCGTATTGTTCAAGCTGTGCTTGTGCATGGCGCATAATTGTAATACGTAACATATCGGTTATAGAATTTTAATACATTTCTATTATCATTAGGATAGTACACTTTTTAATCTGACGCAATTCGTAAGGATGAAAATATGACAATTTTTAATAAAAATAGTTCTGATTTGCAGTTATGGCTCTCTGTTATTCGTTCAAAGGGAATTGGTGCCAAGACTTTTTGGCAATTATATGCAAAAGATCCTTTGTTTCCCGAGGTTCAGACAGTAAGTGTACGTGAAGAAATGCAGCAGCATGTTGATCGCGGATTCTCCTTTTGCGCGGGATTTGATGAACACTACCCAGAGAAACTTCGCAGTTTAATTGATGCGCCGCCTGTTTTTAGTTATGCAGGGAGTGTGTCTTTACTGCAACAGACATGTATTGGTATTGTGGGTGCGCGTAATGCTTCGCCAGGAGGGAGGCGTTTAGCTTTTGAAATCGCACATGAATTAGGAAAAGCAGGATTTATAACTGTATCAGGCATGGCACGCGGTATTGATGGTGCGACGCATGAGGGGAGCATTGAAACGGGTACGATCGCTGTCTTGGCTGGTGGTGTTGATGTGATTTATCCACCTGAACACAATAAGCTATATGAGAAATTGCGTGGGGGAGGGGATAATGGTCAGTCAAAAGGATGTGTAATATCAGAGATGCCTCTGGGCACAGCGCCTGCTGCGCCATTATTCCCGCGTCGTAATAGAATTATTGCTGCGTTATGTGATGGCTTAGTGGTGATTGAGGCTGCCGCCAAATCAGGCACATTGATTACCGCGATGCATGCGATGGAATTGGGGCGCGATGTGTTTGTTGTTCCTGGGTCACCTTTAGATCCGCGAAGTCGTGGAGGCAATGCGTTGATTAAACAAGGTGCAACATTAGTTGAATCGGCTGAAGATATTTTAGCGCATTATGTAGATAATAAGCCCAGATTACGTAGGTCTTTAGAAGAGCCAAAGCGAGTGCAGATAGAGCTTATGCTTGAAGATCCTATCAAAGTAACATCGGCTATTGCTGCTGATTCTTTGAATCCCGAATTATCAAGCAAAGGAGGCTGGTTTGAGATTCTCGGCCTGGATCCAATGTCAATCGAAGAAATAATGGTGCAAAATAAAGGTTTGTCTGCACCTTAGTTATTTACTCAGCTTGCGTCCCTTGAAATGGATGGGCTGATTAAGCGGTTTCCTGATGGGCGTATAGCGAAGGTTTTTAAATGAGACATTAATAGTCAGAGCCACCACCACCCTCGGAGTCTCCGCCTCCACCACCTAAACCACAATCATTTGAGCTTCCGCTACTTGAGCCTCCACCTGAACTCCAACCACCTGAGCTTTCATGGCTAGAATGTCCACTGCTATAGGAAGAATGGCTAGTAGGAGGTGCTGTATTTTCTGAAGAATCAGAACTTGTGTTTGTATTTGTTTTAGGCTCGCTGGGAAATGTAAGATCTGCTAGACCTCTTGTTACATAACCTGCCATAAAGCTGCTTGTGTTACCTGATGATTGTGAAGAGCTTCCTCCACCGGAATAGGAAACTGAATGGCTGGTATCTCATGCGAATTATTAGTCATTTTGGGTTCTGGAAAATATTTTTCTTGAAACGCGTACCAATCATTATTGTACTCGCTCCTTAATTCTAATGCTTTGCTCCATGCTTTATTGTCTAGCACTCTTAATTCTTGTGCCCTTGTTATGTATGTATGGTGTTCTTCTCCATCAAACTTAGCGTATCGTGAGAATGAACGTGAAATAACGGGTTCTATGGGAATGCAGCGCATTGATCGACTAAAAATGTGTGCGGCATCATGCAAAACAGAACGTGCAATCATCGCTTCCGAAATGTTAGGCAAACATAAAGTAAATGTGGATAACATAAGGACTGAAAAATTAAATTTTGTCTTAGCTCGCTTGTTTTTCATATATGTAAAAACTTGATGCAGATTTTATATATTAATTCTAGCAGATGAATTTTTGTTTTGTGAATATAGAATTTAAAATGAATTTTAAATTTTCTGAGTCAGCATCACACCATCATCCAATGGCACAATTGATACGGTAATATATTTGCGAGAGAACGTTGTGTCAGCATTGAGAAATTACGACCCTACATCTTCTCTTTCTTGAGTAAGTGCTTTGAGCTCTTGTGTGTAATTTTCGGGAATTGGTTTTTCTTCTTTACGCATTCTATCCATAATTAAATCTAAATTAGCAATTTGCCTCTTAAGGGCTTGTTGTTTGCTTATTTTGTAAGATGCTGGTGATTCAGAAAATAGAATTTCGTCTGTGTGATCTGGTGTTCTTGATCTTATGCGTGCCTCTGTCAACTGGCGTACGTAATTGCGTTGCTTTGAACGCTTTAATTCGCTCGCATAGTAGTCTTTATGATTTTGTGCTAATTCACTGGCAAATGGATGGCCATATACTGTTGGTAAATGCATCGCGGCATTGATGGGCTTTGCGTCGATGGATAAAATAATTGTGTTATAGGCAAGTAATCTTAGTAAGGGCAAAACAATATAATCTTCATTTTTCAGTAGTTGATCGCCTTCATTCCCCCTAAAATTGTTTTGAGGTAATTTTCTTTCAATGTGCCTTTTAATTTCTTCATATGTTAATCTTCCATCAGTTGGCTCAGATTCTACTTGTGCGCCTAATTCTCCTAATCTCACTGATTGTAGTGATGTTAAGGCAATTTTTGATTTTAGTTGCAGATATTCTGTTTGTTCTTCTGCCGATAAGAGAGATAGATCAATGCATTTTGCATCTTTAAATTGGCTTGTTTGTATATAATTATTTATTTTTGAAGGAACTCTTTGTTTCGTTTTCTCCTCTAGCAGGTATTTTTCATAATAATCTGTGTCTTCGTCACTATATTTACGTTTTTCATCTTCTGTTAGCAATGATTCATCAAGAATATAGCCATTGAGACAGGCATTTCTGAAAACTTCTCGATGAATATCGTGGTATGTTACTGGCGTTTGGCTCCGGACAACACGTGCCGTGCTCATACCTGCTGATCGTCTTCCATGCGTCCGGGGATGAAATTCTTCACCATGATTAAAAACAACATACAATGGATTATGTTTAGGTAAATAGAATAAATCAAATTGCTCTTTATATTCTTGTGTTTTAGGAATAAGAAGTGTATGCAGTACTTGCCTATCTTTTAAAGAAAGCTTGTACGTAGAGGCCCCTGCATCACCAAAATAGGCTGCAAACAAACTATAATTATAGCTTAATCCATAGGTTTCATTATTCCAATAAACAGTATCGAATATGGTTTTTCCTTCTAATTCTTTTGTAACAAAAGAGCGCACAAGTAATAGAGAGCTATCATACTGACTTAGCAATTCTGCTTTTATCATATTTAAAATTGTTTGCTTAATATCATCTGGGTTTCTTGTGCCAACGACAAAGATAGCAGGATCAAACGTTTCATCAATTATTGTTTTAAAATGATCTTCGTATTTTCGAAAAAATGCGTCTCGTGTCATATGATTCGCGTCAAGTGAAATGTCTATTAAAAGAGTAAAATTTTTGAGTTTTTCGAAATTTAAAAAGTTTAGGATATTATTAAAATTAGTGTCATCAATAATAGTTTTTCGGTTGTTTGTATATGTTTCTTTTGTTTGTTTTATAATAAACAATTGGGCAATTGTGTCGGGCACATAACTAACGTATATTCCAGGACATTCTATATCTAGTTTTTCTTGAATTAGTTTCTCTTCGTAAAACGGTTGTTTCCCGTCTTTAAAATGACGGTTGAGGGTTATTTCCTCTTCCGCAGCGAGGCTATCGTTTTGCTTTTTTTCCTGTAGGTGTGTGAATTCAATTGTAGCAAACACTTGTGAAGCTAGGTTGAATTCAGCGTCTTCTAGTGGTTTACATTCTTCACCATTATATTTAAAAAAGATATAGGCGGCCGAAAGTTGATTTATGTAAAAAAGACAGAAAAGTATTTTAAACAAGATTTTCATCATAATTTTTCACTACTATACGCATATGATTATATTTCAATTATAATTTTATATTAATGTATGTATATTAATAATTTGTGAATATGAAATAATTATGTCGAGCTATATTTCTGAATAAGCATCACGCCATCATCCAATGGCACGATTGATACTGTAATATCTGTCCGCGCAAACATTACTTCATTAAAAGCAGCTATGTAATACGCATTTAAATCAGTTGATTTAGGATTTAAAACTTCACCACCCCACAACACATTATCAACAGCAATAAAGCCACCAGGTGCAAGCAATTCAAGACAGAAGTTGACGTAACGTTCATAGTGCTTTTTTGATGCATCGATAAATATGAAATCAAAAGGTTCTATTGAATCCGAGATAAGTTGTTGCAAAACAGTAGGTGCGTCCCCATAAATAAGTTGAATGCGGTCAGAAACTCCGGCTTCAGACCAAAAGCGTTTCGCAAGTTTTGTCCACTCTTGATTACGGTCGACGGCTACGATTTGGCATGTAGGTTCAGTAGCCTCTGCAAAAGTGAGGGCGCTAAAACCTGTGTAGGTGCCAAGCTCTAAAATTCGCTTTGGTTTTGTAAGACGTAATAGAAAGCTTAAGAAATGCGCAAGCTCAGGCCGTATTTGCATATGACCTTCGGGCATTCGTTTGTTTTGTTCTTGAATTTTCTCTTGCGTTTCCGAAAGTGTCACACATTTCGCAAGATATGCAATTAGTTGGTTATTCATTCCGTTTATGCCAATTCCAGTAAATTTTGATTAGTGCTGTCTTCTGCGCTATCTGCGCTTCTCGTATATTATATATACATCAATACTCTAATCTTGAATCCTTACTACTCAAACTTTATGGAAGATGCTGTTAGTTTGAATCTTTTTCAATCTGCGATTCTGAACCTTCGTTTACATCCGCTTCATCTGTTTCTGGCTGTATAACGCTAGCAAGCATTTTATGAATGCGTTCTGCTTCGTCGAAACTTGAATCAAGTTGAAAATGCAGGTCTGGCGTATGGCGCAGCTGAATTTTTGTACCAAGATGCTTACGTAAATACCAACGTTGCAAGCGTACAAAAAGAAGTGCCTTTGCCTGATCTAGACCGCCAAGCGGCATGATATAGCATGTTACATGCTTCAAGTCAGGTGAAACATCAACTTTTGTGATGGTAATTGGTGTTGGAAATGACAAAAAACCATTACCACTTGGGTTACGTACCGCTGGCAGATCGCCCCGCGCAAGGGCAAGTGCCAGATGATGTTTGATTTCTTCTGACACTTTCTTTTGGCGATGACTTGCTGCCTTTGCAGGGACGAATAGATCTAAGCGTGACATTAATGAATCCTACAATTGACGTGCGATGGATTCAATTTCGAAGCATTCAACCATATCGCCTTCGCGAATATCAGCAAAATTCTCGAAAACCATACCGCATTCAAATGCTTCTTTAACTTCTTTAACTTCATCTTTAAAGCGCTTTAATGACTTGAGATCGCCTTCATGAATAACAACACTATCACGTAGTATGCGAACCTTTGCACCGCGTTTAACGGTTCCTTCTGTTACGTAACAACCTGCAACTTTTCCACCAACTTTAGATATCATGAACACGCTACGAATTTCAGCTGTACCTTGATATTTTTCACGTAATGTCGGCGCAAGTAAGCCACTCAGAAGTGCTCGTACTTCATCAAGCATGTCATAAATAATCGAATAATAACGTATTTTAACGCCATCACGACGTGCGAGATCTCGTGCCTGTGGATTGGCACGTACGTTAAAGCCAATGATAATACCGCCTGATGCTTTTGCTAGTGTAATATCGCTTTCGTTAATGCCACCAACAGCGCCATGTAGAATACGCGTAGACACTTCTTCATTGCCAAGTTTTCCAAGGCTAGCAATAATAGCTTCAAGGGAACCTTGAACGTCAGCTTTAATAACAACTGGCATCTCACGGATTTCACCATTTGCAATGCGACTCATAATACTTTCCATGCCACCCTTGGTTTTCACGATAACCTGTTTTTCGCGGTGACGACGTTGGCGATATTCTGTGATTTCGCGTGCTTTTTGTTCTGATTCAACAACAAAGAACTCATCACCTGCAGCTGGAACTCCGTTGAAACCAAGAACTTCAACTGGCATGGCTGGCAACGCAGTATTAATTTTTTTGCCGTGATCATTAACAAGTGCCTTGACGCGACCCCATTCTTGACCGGCTACAAAAATGTCACCCATCTTGAGCGTTCCGCGTTGTACGAGAACCGTAGCAATTGTACCACGCCCCTTGTCAATTTCGGCTTCGATGATAACACCTTGAGCGCTGCGATTTGGATTTGCTTTTAGCTCAAGAATTTCAGCTTGTAGTAGAATAGATTCTTCTAATTTTTCAAGGTTCATACGTTTTTTAGCGGAAACGTCGACGGCAATTACTTCTCCGCCAAATTCTTCAAGTAAAATACCGTGTTGAAGGAGTTCTTGACGTACACGGCTTGAGTTTGCATCTGGTTTGTCCATTTTGTTAATAGCAACAACTATAGGCACATTAGCTGCCTTTGCGTGGTTAATCGCTTCAATTGTTTGTTCCATAATGCCATCATCAGCAGCAACCACAAGCACAACAATGTCTGTTGCATTTGCACCGCGCGCACGCATTTCACTAAAGGCTGCGTGGCCTGGTGTGTCGATAAATGTGATTTTTTTGCCAGATTGCATAGTAACTTGGTACGCGCCGATATGTTGTGTGATGCCGCCAGCCTCTCCTGCAACAACATCCGTTTCGCGAAGTGCATCAAGGAGCGATGTTTTACCATGGTCAACGTGACCCATTACAGTTACAACTGGCGCGCGTGGGAGTAGATCTTGCGTTTGATCGGCAGATGCCCCACCTAAACCAATTTCAATGTCAGAGTCAGCTACGCGCTTTGGTGTGTGACCGAACTCACCGCAAATTAATTCAGCTGTATCAGCGTCTATAACTTGGTTGATCGTAACCATCATGCCAAGTTTCATGAGCGATTTAACGACATCAGCGCCACGAACTGCCATACGATTTGCAAGCTCCCCAACGGTCATGCTTTCCGGGATGATAACTTCTCGAACAATTTTGCCTGCGTCGCCTTGATCGTCATGACTTTGCTTGAAATGCTTTTGACGAGCACGCTTTACTGAGGCAAGCGAGCGGCCACGTTTTTCTGAATCACCGTCCAGCACACGTGTTAAAACGTTTCTATTTAGTTTGCGCGGTGCTTCTTGTGTTTGGCCTGTGCGCGTCCTGACGATCGCCTTTTTAGGATCAGCCTTATTTATTGAAGATGTGTTCGTATCTTCTTCATCTGCCTTGTGGCGTGGTTTTGCTGGAATGGCGCGATGATCAGCGCGATTTTTTTCGAGGATTGGGTCTATAACAAGAGGAACTTGCGTTGCAGGTGCACCTTTTACTTGAGCAGGAGCGCCTGGGCGTGGTTTTGGCGCATAACCCTCTGCACGAAAAATGATAGGTTGAATATCGTCTTTTGATAGTGGTTTTTTCTTAGGATCCGCACTACGTGGTTGATAGGGCGGGCGCGCGCCTGCTCCGTCAGTCCTGTTATCAGTGCCTGGGCGTCTTTCAGCATAGGGACGTTGTCCGTCTGAGCGACCGCCTGTTGGTCTGTCGCTGTTGTATGGCCTGTCACTATGGCGCGGACTGCTTGATGCGTTTGAATCACTGCGGTTGCGCGGATTAGTGTAAGAATTATTGCGCGTATCTGTATGAGCTGGCGCCGGTCTGCTCGTGTGACTTGTCGCTGCAGGCGTACTACTAGAGCTGCTTTGCTCAATAGTTGGAGAGGGCGTCTCCGCAACTGTTGTTTCAACAGGCGCTAATTCAGGATTCTCCGCAATTTCACGCGCTCGTTCAGCTTCTGCAGCTTTAGATGCTGCCGCTTCCATTGCCGTTTTTGCATCATTTATTTTCTTTTGAGTATCTTCTTCATTTTGACGAATCATCGATTCACGAAGAACGCGCATACGAACATCAAATTCATTGCCTGTTAGCCCACGAGACGCGGCAGCTGAAGCCATTGGATCATCTTTGTGGCGATCTTGGCTAGCAGTTCGCTTGCGCCTAACTTCGACTTCAACAGTTTTTGAACGACCATGTGCAAAACGTTGCCGTACTTGATCACGCTCAACAACAGGACGTGTATCCACTTTTTTGGTTAAAGTGAGTGTTTTTTTCTCTTCACTTTTTCCAACTTTTTCTTCATTCTTATCGGTTGTTCCAGTCATTCCGGTCACAATTACTCAATCTAATGTTAATGTTTCTGTTTAGTTTAGGCTACTCTGATTCTTCGAACCAGCCAGCACGTGCTTTCATGATCGCGTCATTGGCAGATTCAATTGATATTGCATCCTCACCTAATATTTCAACAACTTCATCACCTGCTAAGTCAGCAAAATCATTGAGCGTTCGGATTCCTGATTCACACAGCTTAAGCAGACTTGCTGCATCCAAATCTTCAAAATTAATCAAGTCTTCAGAGGCGCCCATTGAGCGACATTTTTCACGAAGCTCTTCGTCGCGTTTGTTTAAGAAGCTGAGGGCTCTGTTTTGTAATTCACTGCCGATATCTTCATCGAGACCTTCAATTGTTGCAAACTCAGAAACATCACTATAAGCAATATCTTCGACGCGAGAAAAACCTTCAACAGCAAGTAATTGTGCTAAAATTTCATCTACATCAAGTGCTTGTATGAACAAATTTGTACGTGTAGCAACATCTTCAGCTCTGCGCTCTTGATCTTCGGCTTCAGTAATGATGTCAATGCTCCAGCCTGTTAACTGCGATGCCAATCGAACATTTTGTCCGCGGCGTCCTATCGCTAAACTAAGTTGAGTTTCGATAACAACGACCTGAACGCGCTGTGTATCTTCGTCAATAACTACGCGAATAACTTCGGCTGGTGCTAATGCGTTTACAACATACGTTGCAGGATTGTCGGACCATGGAATGATATCAACTTTTTCACCGTGGAATTCATTCACGATTGATTGAACACGCGAGCCTCTTATGCCAACGCATGAACCAACTGCATCCAATGATGAATCGTTTGTTAAAACGGACATTTTCGCACGACTGCCTGGGTCGCGCGCAACACCTTTTATTTCGATAATACCATCATAAATTTCAGGAACTTCCTGTTCAAAGAGGCGTGCCATGAAATGAGGGTGCGTTCGTGATGTGGAAATCATAGGGCCACGTGCATCAGGACGAATTTCGGTAATTAAAACACGTACACGGTCACCAACACGGAATGTTTCACGCGGAATCATCTCTTCACGGCGTAAAATACCTTCGCCACGACCTAGGTCAAGTACAACGTTGCCAAATTCAATTCGCTTCACAATGCCGCTAATGATCTCGCCAATACGATCTTTGTATTCTTCATAGACTTGTGTGCGTTCTGCTTCACGCACTTTTTGAAAAATAACTTGTCGCGCGCTTTGTGCTGCGACACGGCCAAATTCAATAGGAGGTAATGCCTCAGAGATCTCATCATCGAGCTCAAATGTTGGATCGATCTTTTGAGCTTCCTCCAGCGTGATTTGCTGGTTCTCATCTTCAATTTCCGAGACAACTAATTTATAGCGCGCAATATTTACTTCGCCTGATGTACGGTCGATGTCAACACGAATATCATGTTCAAGACCATATTTTGCCTTGGCAGCCTTTTGTATGGCTTGCTCCATTGCAAATAGCACTTCATCACGCTCAATGTTTTTTTCACGTGCGACAATATCTGCTATCTGCAACAACTCATGTCTTGGTTGTGCGGCAAACGCTTCGTTTGGTTTAATTTTTCTGCTAGCCAAAGTAATAACCTCTTTAACTCAATATCTATAATTTTTAATTAGGTACATGTAAACGAGCCACTCTAATATCGCTGTAACTTAGCTCAATGTCAGTGGATTTGTCATCGTTAGGTTGATCCAGTGATACCCTTATACCCGTTTCTGAAGCAAATTCCAATGTTCCTTGAAATTTCTTTCTATTTTTTATTGAAAAATTTGTTTGCAGTGACACAGGTTGCCCCATAAACCGAATGAAATCCTTAGGTTTAACGAGAGGGCGTTCAAGGCCAGGCGAAGAAACTTCAAGGGTGTAAGTATCCGAAATCCAATCTTCTACGTCTAACATCGGCGATATTAATCGACTTACTTTCTCACAATCTTCAATTCCAATGTTAATATCGTCAATACGTTCGATCATAATCTGCAGCGTTTTTCGGATGTTTCCAGTGTTTTGAATGCGCACCACTGCATAGCCATCATCGTGCATGACAGGTGCTATGAGATTTTCAATTCGTTGGCACAGTTCCATTGGTTTTCCTTGTTTTTGGTGGTCGTAATTTATGTTAATCTTTGTTTTTATTTTTTACGAAAAGCATCTAGTGTAACAACGTTTGTTTCGCCTTCAGCCAAGGGCTTTATTTCCTTTTTCTCAGGCTCGAGCAATATTGATAAATCAAGCTCTTCATATGAATCCAGAGATGGTGTGAATTCCAAACCAAAATTAACAGACGGGTCGACAAATTTAATGACAGCATCAAATGGAACAATGATGCGTTCGTCTGCATTATCAAAACTTAGTGTTACCGCAAATAATTTATCGTGAATTTCTAAATCCCAATATTCGTGCTGCAAAACAATAGTCATGTCTTCAGGGTAGTCTTCACGCAAAAAATCTGGAATTTGAACGCCAGGATAATTCGTTATAAAATCAATATAGAAATGATGTTTTCCAGGAAGACCATTTTTCGCAACATCGGTTAAGACATCGCGCATAACCTTGCGAATGGCGGTTTGAACCAGCTCTTCGTAATTGATTATGTCATTTTGCTTCACAAGAAATCTCCTTTAGTAATTTAGCGAGGGGCATTCTGTTGCCCGGGGCCCCTCAAACCGCTACTGGAAAACCACTGTATTATTCGTAAAACGAACTTTTAAGCAGCTTTAGCTACAACGCGACGTGTACGGTTGCCATTGGCAGCTTTAACGTTACGATTCGCTGTGCGTGAATTACCACGTCCACCAGTTGAAGAAGAACTTACGTTGCCTCTTATCATGTTTAGTCCGATAACGGTGGTACTATACCGAGCAAAACGAATATCTTTATTACGCACGTCGATCCTATTTCGTCCCCATAAATTTTCAACTAATGTTCTGGTGGAGACGCCGGGTACCGCCCCCGGGTCCGCAACGACTATTCCATAGACGGTTTATTGCCATAGATAG
>JANRCF010000042.1:11483-13826 GCA_030727085.1 Alphaproteobacteria bacterium
TAGATAGTTTCCTATCAATACTAAAAATAGTCCTTTTTAGAAAAAATTCAAGGTATTAATTAAGAATAATGAATCATTTTCTAGAAATAGTTAATAAAGGCAGTAAAAACAACCACGTTGCCCACCACCAAGACTGCCAAAAACCAATACTAAAAAGTATAATTATTATATTTGATGTAAAAAATGCAAATGCAATTTTGCGTTTTGGTGTAGGGAGTTGTCTGATTTTCTCTACAAGAAAGACGAGCAGTGCTGACCACCAAAGTACCCCAGCTAGGCCGCATTCTAACCACCATTGTAAAATCATGTTGTGTGGGTGTTGAGGAATTTGTTTTCCTGTAATTGGCTTCGGCTGTCTACCTTCTCCGTTTTTAAATTCATAATAAAAAGGTTTGGTAACAAATCCCCCCCCGACTTTTTCTTCTGCGCTAGCGTTAAGGCCAAAACCAATCCAAGGGCGTTCCATGATCTTTTGGCTGGTATACTGCCATATATAAAGCCGGTGAATATAGCTAAGGGAAGGGAGCGATTTGTTAATCTCTTGAATATTGCTATCAGTAAGAAAAATGTTAAAAATGAAAGGGAGACTTAGGCAGACAGTGATAATTTTGACTTGGACAAAACGCCACAATAACTTTGATTCAATGGATGCAACGCCATACGCACATAAGCTTAGCAGTAAGCCTGCAATTGCGGTATCGCAATCTAAAATGGGCATAATTACTGTAAGGGCTGCGCAAAGAATCGTGGCTTTCCAAAAAGGTTGATTGTAAAGAATTGGCCATATGGCAACCGAAATAGTCATTCCAATTTTTGAAAAAATTAAAGCACGATTTTTCCCAGCCCTTTCAGCAGCTGCCACTAATAAGCTGCCACAAAGATAATCAATAAGAATGAGTATGCAGCAGATAATAATGCTGTAAAAAAGAAAGTTGCGTAATTTTAGGTTTTCAGTCTGCTCATAAGCATGGATTGCATGCCACCATAAAAAACCACCTGTTAGCATGCTGCATATTTGCAACTCAATAGAAAAATTTTTATATGGCCTGAAAAAATCAAAAAAAGTTATGAAAAACAGGCCGTAATTTAAGTAGCGTTCAAATTGAGATTTGGGACTTATCTGATTTTTAAGGATGTTATTGATATCAAGAGGCGTCCAGACTTTGCGTAAATATGCGATTGACCAAATGGTTGCTAGCGCAAGCACAACTACACCATATCGTTGGCAAAAGAGAACGAGTGGACATAACATGAAGATTAAGACAGCAGGAATATAACGATCAAACGTTATGTTCTTAAACGATTGGCATGATAGTTGCATATAAGCTCGGTAGATGTTCTTTTGTGAAGTAACTGTGCCATGACTGACCTTTTAAGTAAATTAAAAGTTGTTGTACCAAACCCAAAGGTTTCTGTGCAAAAGCCAAATATTATTTTGCTATCTCTTCAAAAACTTCAAGAAGAACAACTAAGTGTTTCATCGCAGAATATGGCGAATGCGATGCATGCAGGTTTTAAGGGCTTTATTTTGTCATCTCAAGAATGTGTTTATAAAACGAATGATAAAAAAAAGATTTCATATGTTAAATCTGCCGGTCTGACACGAGATTTGTCAGACGGTGCATTAAATATGACGCGTAATCCATTGGATTTTGCATTGTCAGGATCTGGTTATTTTGTGGTTCAGACTGCAAATGGAAAGCGTTATACACGAAATGGTCAATTCACATTAGATAAAGAAGGCCGATTAACCACGTCTTCTGGGAACCCTGTATTAAGTCAAACGGGAAGTGAAATCAGAATTCCGAAAGACATTAAATATTTTACCGTATCACGTGATGGCACGATGTTTATTAATGGTAATAAGGCAGGAAGACTTGGTGTGGTTGAGTTTAAGGATGAACAAGCCATGCGTCTTGAGGGGTCAAGTCTTTTATCAAGCAAGGAAGACGGAACGCCAGGAACAAAAGGGCTTGTCACACAAGGTGCTTTTGAAGAATCAAATGTATCAGTGATGGATGTAAGCATCAAATTAATTAATATAATGCATCGATTTGAAGAAGCGCAATTATTAATAAAGCAATATGAAGAACTTCAGAAGCAAACAATGAATGCTTCTGCCAAGAATGTGTAAATAATTTAAAAATAAATTTTTAAAAGGTTTTTTTATGAGTATTAATAACGCGTTTCACGTGGCACGAACTGGCCTGCAGATGGCAGAAAAGAATCTTGGTGTAAAAGCGATGAACATTGCTGGTCAAAATGCTGATGGCTATAAAAAGCAGTATATGCTCCATTCAAGTTTGAAGATACCGTCTTGCCCGTCAACCCCTAATTTCAAAA
>JANRCF010000043.1:0-9425 GCA_030727085.1 Alphaproteobacteria bacterium
GGTAGTTTTGTCACTAACCATCTTAGGGTGTTGCACTTCATTTTAGAACAGGCGAAAAGAGCTTGAATTATATATAAGCATTAATGTTTTATTTTTCAAGTGGAAAAAATGAATTAATTATTATTCCTAATTAACACGCACAACCAACGCATATCCTTGATGACGAATCGTCTAATCAAATCCAAACTGGCGTTGATACTCTTCATCTTGGTCGCAATCGATTTACCTGCACATCAACGGCGCAATCATTCACGTCTTTTTAGTGCTATTAATCCAATACGTATCAAATATCGCCATCAGAGTCCCGCGTACAACGCGTGCGCGCCAACCATTATACAAGCCAGGCAAACTATTTGAACGCCACAAGGTTTTAACATATTCAAATACTGAAAGATCTGCCAGCCCAGCTTTAAATCGCTCCGCGTGCAGTCTGGCGCGCAACGTCAATAACGGAAAAGTAATTGTCGCCTGTGCTGTTGCCATAATAGGACCTAATATACATGATTCATAAAATGTTAGGGCACCATCTTTTTTGAATAAAATTCTTTTAAGATGATGGTTAAGCGTTAGAAATGTTCCAATGTGAACTGCACTTGAAGAGACGGTCAAGGTTCCCCCTTTAAATAACCACTCTTTATTTTTGATTAAATCAGATAAAACTAACTTTTCATTCCGATAAAAAGAAATTGGTATATTGTTTATAAAACACACCTTCATACGTTCAAATGGATTGGCAAATCCAAGATCGCAAAGGGCGATTACGGAAACCGCTGTGAATTCAGGAATCAAAGGGTATTCTTCAGAAAGATCCGGCAAGCATTGCTTGGTTTTCTGGGTTGTATATGAATAAAGAAAATACACCGAACTCCTCAATGTCATTTCTACAGCGTGCACCTTTAGAACCTTAGATAAAACAGGAAAATGTTCCCTGTTAAATCCTGCAAATATTCCCGCATAGGAATTACCCGTAACTTGCCTTGAAATCGTCACCTTATCAAAAGGAACAGACATCAAAGGCCGTGTTACAGTAGGAATCGCCGTATCATGAATTGCTTTATAAATACTCGAGAGTTTAGGGGCATCAACTTCTTGTCCATGTGACATTGAACATACTATTCCAATCACTAATAAAAACAGTGCTTTTTTGATCAAGATTAGCCCCTTTAGATAATTGATTGACTGGCAAAACATACTACCTTACTTGATGTTATCAATTTGCACTCACCACCAACGCATACCCCTGATGTCTGATCGTTTGAATCAAATCTAAACTGGGCTCGATACTCTTCATCTTATGACGCAAACGATTCACCTGAACATCGACGGTGCGGTCACTCACGCGGTGTCCAATTTTTTGCGCAAGCTCGTCCCGCGTAAAGGGCTGATTAATACGTTGTGCCAGCAACCTCAGCAGTAAACGTTCCGTCGATGTAAGCGTGACTGGCTCATGTTTATAAAGCAAAATTCCGCTTTTAAGATCAAAACGAAATCCACCAAACGCAATCACATCCGATGTTGGCAACGCCCCGCTTCTGCGTCGTAGTTGCGCCCGAATACGTGCTACTAATTCCAGCGGCTCAAATGGCTTTGTCAGATAATCATCAACGCCTAAATCAAATGCTTCTAGTTTATCGGATAGCTGATCCAGCGCAGTCAGCAATAAAATCGGTGTTTGATCTGTTAAACGAAGACTTTGCGTAAGCTCAATCCCACTTTCACCTGGCATCATCACATCCAAAATAATCAAATCAAAGGCTTGATTTGCAAGGTGAATCCGCGCCTCTGCGGCACTTGCAGCGACATCACAGCGAAACCCTTGGGTGCTTAAGAAATCCACAAGCAAGCGACGAATAGCACTATCATCATCAACGATAAGTAGATGTGGTTCTAATGTGGTATCTAACTCTGGCGGTTCTTTACTGGGTGTCAACGGCATAAGGCACAAAGTTTTAATCCTACTATATAAAGCGTAGCAGAGTTTATTTTTCAAGAAAACAAAAAGTGATGAGTCAATTGCCTATTATTTATAGCGACATTAATCATGCGACCGTCATGGCGAGCCTAAAGGGCGTGGCCATCCAGTTTCTTCTTTAAGATTCTCTCATGGATTCCAACGTTACTATCGTTCCTCACAATGGCAGAGAGGCGTTTGTGATGGACTCTAATTAAGAACAGCATCCCAAAAATCTTTGGCTAAATTCTGACCATACAAACGTTCAGGAATACGAAGCCCTGTTGGTGAGGTAATATTGACCTCGATCAAACGATCACCGACAGCATCAACTCCAGCCAACATAATTCCATATTCTATTAAAAAAGGGGTCAATCGTTCAGCAATCATGTGATCAGCATCACTCACATCACACGGGGCTGCCGTTCCACCTACGGCCACATTTCCGCGGATGGCGCCACTTTTTGGTGTGCGTTTGAACACTGCCTTAAGTTCTCCATTAATCATTAAAAGACGACGGTCATTCGTTATAACCTCAGGCAAGAATTCCTGCGCAATGACGCCGAATGGATAACGCGCGCACATCATATCGATAATCGCGTCACAGTTCGCATCTGCCGCCCTTAAAATAAAAACATCCGCCCCACCAAAACCATACAATGGCTTTAAAATAACGGCTTTCTCAATGCTTAAAAATTCATGAATGATCGATGGTTTTGACGCCACACATGTGCGTGGACAAATGTCTTTAAATTGCAGCGGAATGGACTTTTCACCCCACGAACGAAGTGTCATTGGATTATTCAGCACACGCGTTGTTGCAGGTAAATTGACCAAAATATCAAGCGCTGTGATGTAACACATATCATATGGGGGATTTTGGCGCACAAGTACGAATGCGGCATCTGATAAAGAAAGACGCTCTGCTGCACCTATGTGTGTTATATTTCCTTGCGAATCAACGGTAAAAAAACGGCCATCAGCGTAAATCTGCCCATGATTATACACTAGGTCAGCCGGCGTGTAAGCAAACGAAGAATATCCACGAAGAGCAGCCTCACCTGCCAGCATTAATGACGTATCAAAGGATGGTTTTAGTGATTCGAGAGGGTCAGCTTGAATAGCGATAATTGATTTTTTCGTCATAAATCCGTTTGTGGCATGTCAGGTTCTTTAATGAACCGTAACACGACAACACAAAGCAGTAAACAGATAGGGATTGTTAAAATAGACATTTGATAGGCGTGTGTTGAGTAGAGTCGGACGCCAGAGCCTGTAACAGCGCCATCCCAAAAAACATCAAGTATATGCCCTAAAAGTGGCTGAAATATAATGCCGCCCATCATAACAATCCCATTTGTAAATCCAACAGCGGTACCACTAATATCAGCAGCACTATTATTACGCGCAAGGGTAAAACAAAGAACTTGCCCGCCAATGAAAAAGCCAGCAAGGAACATCAATATAAAAGCAAACCAAAATGGGAAAAATGCTGTATAGGCAATGCCTATAAAAATAATGCCAGACGTGATAGTCGAAAAACGCATAACACGTATAATTGATTTTAAATAGTTAAGAAGATACGCTGAAAATGTACCACCTAATGCCATGCCGATAAAAATCATGACACTTGCGGTTGATGCGTCCGCATTACTGACATTATATGTATGCATTAAAAAAGGAACACCCCATAATTCAGCAAACACAGAAATTGGCAAATACATAAAGCCACCAATCATGCCACCCAACCAAATTTGTTTGTTTTTAACAAGCGACAAAAACCCCTCAAGAAATGGTTTTTCAGCATGCTGTTCTTTATTTGCTTGATTTTCCGGATGATCTTTAAGCCAACACCACGCGACAACAGCAACGCCAAGACCAATAATGCCCAACCAAAAGCTTGCCTCTCGCCAACCAAGTTGATTCACAAAAAGGGCAAGCGGGCGCCCAGCGCAGATACCGCCAAAGGTACCCATCATGTTTGAAAGACCAGCAACAAGTGCGAATCGCATCGGGCTAAACCATTCAACAGTCACTTTAAGGCAGCTAATAAAAGCACAAGCAGAGCCAGCGCCAACCATGAAACGCCCAAGTTTGGCGAGACTCAAATTTTCGCTTCCGGCAAATAACAATGTGCCCGCAACACACAACAATGTAGAAAACGTCACAATGCGACGGATTCCAATTTTATCGACAATCATGCCGCAAGGTACCTGTAAAATTACATATGCATAATAATAAAAAGAACTAAGCACACCAAGCGAGGCTGAATTAACTTCGAAATCACGCATTAAATCATGCGTCATAACCGATGGCGATACGCGAAGAAATGTTTCATATAAGTAAAAAAGGGACGTGATGCCCCAGATAAACCATTTTTGGTATTTTGATATTTTTAGTGACACAGTTTAAGACCTTTTATTTTTTGCTCTTGTCATCTTTGCTCGCCTATGAATCTAATCAAACACAGTAATTTATTTCAGTTTCACTCTGACTTGGTCGGAGCATCCATGGACCCTCTGGCCACGCCAGAGGGAAACTAGAAAAGAGGCTTAACCTACTTTATCAACCTTCTTATACGTATCACGTACAAAAAGCATAACAATCCAACCGACAAGGAATGCAACCATAACAGCTGAAAACGCAATTTTATAATTTTCAACTGTATATAATGGTACGCCATCGATATCTTTAATACCATTCCACGTCAGGTCAAGCAAAAAACCTAACAATGGCTGGAATAGAATAGCACTACTCATAACAAATGCATTTGTGAAACCAATTGCGGTCGCTGCATAGCGAAGAGGCATGTTTTCTTTCACAGACACAAAGTATAGTGTCTGACCGCCTGACAACAAACCACCAAGGAAGAGAACCACACGCATTGTCGTAAATGATAAATCAGGCACGTAAAACACCACAGCAAAACAGACAAGTGTGCCAAGCGCAGCGATGGACATAACACGTGTTCTGCTTTGGATTTTGTTTGAAATCCAAGCACCAAAAATACTGCCAAGTCCCATACCTATAAAGACGCTTACACACGCACTTGATGCAACTGTAGAATCTATACCATAAATTAATTTTAGGTAGGGAACACCCCATAATTCAGCAAAAGCACACAAAGGCAAATACATCACGCATCCATACACACCGATCAGCCAATTTTGTGGATTTGCCATTGCGATTTTAAGACCATCAAGCATGCTGTCTTGGTCGTCCAATTTAATTGGCGTCACTTCTTGATTATTCTTACTCGCTTTTTTGGCATTTGCATGCGCCGGAGAATCAGACATCACCGTCCACGCGAGGAAACAAATAACAACCCCGAGCGCACCCAAGATCATCATTGCACCGCGCCACTCAAACGCTTCAACAAGCATGGATGTAACGGCATTTAAACTACCACCAACGGTCCCCATAAACATGCCAATTCCAGCAATCAGTGCAAACCTGTCCGAGTTAAACCATTCCGCACCTATTTTCGCACAACTAATATAAGCACAAGCAGAGCCCATCCCCATTAATATACGCCCCATAATAGAGGTCGTCACACTGCTGCTTTGTGAAAAGAAAAAACAGCCCAGAACACACAAAAGCAAAGAAAACATAATAACGCGGCGTGCGCCCAAGCGATCAACGATAACACCACAGGGCAGTTGCAAAGGCGTGTACGCCCAGTAATAAGCAGAACTAATCACACCAACTGTTGTGGCCGTGATCGCATAATCTTGCATTAAAAATTTTTCAAGAACCCCCGGAGAAACACGCAAAATATATTCATATAGATAAAATGACCATGCACATACCATTACAATGCAGGCATACAAACTTTCCTTTTTATAAGGCGTTTCAGGCGCCTCTTTTTCATCAAACAAAAAGTTATCTACGTCGTGTTTTAGTTTTGCGTTGCTCGTATCCATGTCGATTGTGACTCCCTGATTTTATGTATGCACTGAGCGTCTTTAGGTGTAATTCATTGTTATTTCAACCCACCATAAAATTATGCTAGCATAGATTTTAATGCCAAATGTATAAAAAAGTGTTAATTCAATCGAAGAAACATATTTTATGTATAAAACAAGACTGTCATTATAGGATTTGCCAACCATGCTGCGTATAATTGAATTTTTATTTTTTTCAGCACTTGCATGCACCCTCGGAAGCTTAGTTTTTGGACTCACCGTTTATTTTAAAGGCGGTGCGCTTAATGCTCGATTTGGCAATGCCGCCATGCGCTGGCGAGTCACATTTCAAATGATCACATTAATGTTATTTGTGTTGGTGCTATGGATGAAAAGGCATTAGAGACAGCTTTATGCCTCTAACGTCTCTAATAATTTTTTCTTTCGTTGAAATAGACTTAACACCTGCATGAAAGAATTTTATAACAGACATCTCTGTGAAATAAAATTATATTTTACATATGGACGCTTAAATGCACAAAAAAGTCTATTAAAAATAAAGTCTTCGTGTGCACTCATCCGACACATCATGTAGTCGCAGACCGCTGCTTTAACAAATACGATGGATCATGGCGCGCATATTGAATAACGCTACACGATGCAAAAATCAACACCCCCCCACCAATAACATACCATGATGGAATTTCACCAAACCAAATAATGCCAAACACGCAACCCAGCGGGAAACGTGCAAATTTAAACGGCGCCAAGAACGCTGCACTTGCGTATGCGTAAGCATAAATCAACAACCACTGAACAACGCAATATAGGCATGCAATGGCGGCTACGACTGCCCAATCCCAGGCATTAAGTGGCACCCACGAACAATAAGCAAATGGTGCACTTAACAATGTCATTCCGCCCAGCAAATACGTTAACGACACCTCTGTCGAATCAATAAGTGACACTTTTTTCACAAACAACGACGATGCGGAATAACATACAGCAGACATTAATGGCAGCAGAGCATTCCATGAAAATACGGTCATCGATGGTTTTAACACAATGCATACCCCCACCCCGCCAAGCAGCAACGCTGCAATTGTGGATGGTCGCAGCGCTTCTTTAAAAAACATAGCCGCTCCCAGTGTTGTAAGAATTGCACTGGTAAGTGATAACGTTGTGACATCCGCTAACGGTAATTTTTGCAAAGCCATAATCAATAAAGCATTTCCAATTGCACCAATAATTGCTTTTTTGGTGTGCCAACGTTTATTGGGAGTACGTGCAACATTTGGCCAATGGCGAATCAACCATGGTATACAAAACAAAAAACCGATCCCTGCCTTTAGAAAGAGAAGTTGCCCAGCAGAAATTGGTGTTTTGAGGCCATGAACAAGTGCGTTGCTTGTGCTGACCAATAAGGCCGAGAAAACAATAAAAAACGCACCCTTTTTATTCCAAAGGGCAGCTGTGTGTTGTGTGTTATTTGAGGGGGGGTTCATTAATATCCTTTGTCATTTCAGGCAGCCTTTGTCCTTTCAGACGTCCTTTGTCATTCCCGCGCAGGCGGAAATCCAGAAAGACTTGATTCCAAACCTTTAAGTTTAGCTGTGCCTCCAAGATGACCTTAGATCCCCGCCTCCGCGAAGATAACAGAAAGACATACAGAGATCCCCGGATCGAGTCCGAAGATGCTAATAGAAATTGAATCAACTCGCCAACTTCTGTGCAACCTCATCCGTCACTTCGAAATTCGCATACACGTTTTGCACGTCATCATTATCTTCAAGCGTATCAATCATCTTAATCAATGTACGCGCTATGTCTTCATCACAACTGATCGTATTCAATGGGCGCCACATAATTTTCGCTTCCATCGGGTCACCCAACGTTTCAATCACAGCATCACGAACGGTTGCAAACGCATCCATTGGGCAGGTGATCTCAAGCGCATCTTCAGTGTCATCCACATTATCAGCCCCCGCATCAACCGCAGCTTCAAATACAGTATCAAACCCTTTTGCACGATCAAAACGAATCAAACCAACCCGTTCAAATTGAAATGCAACACCACCGGTTTCACCTAGACTTCCACCGTGTTTTGAAAAAATCGAACGAATTTCAGAGGCTGTACGATTACGATTATCGGTCAAACCTTCGATAATTACAGCAACGCCGCCAGCGCCATACCCTTCATAACGCACTTCATCGTAATTCGTATTATCTTCACCGCCAATAACTTTCTTAAGCGCACGCTCAATGTTATCTTTCGGCATATTAACACCGCGCGCAGCAGCCAATGCTGATCGCAACCTAGGATTCGTTGCAGGATCCGGCAAACCAGACTTTGCCGCCACAATAATTTCACGTGTGAGCTTTGCAAACGTACGTGCGCGTTTTGAATCTTGCGCGCCTTTGCGGTGCATAATGTTCTTAAATTGGGAATGTCCAGCCATGCGATCTCGTTATTTTAGAAAAATGAAGCTAGTATACAATACAACAGTCTGTCGCCGTTTTCAACTATACATGGCAGGATTTTTACTTAGTTTGGCTGTATTTGGGAATAGGATTTAATTGGCTTAACTGTGCACTTTTTGCACTTCGCAGCAACATCTTGCTTTAACGCTCTTCGCGACAGCAAATGGAGGATGGGGTGGGATTCGAACCCACGGAGGGCTCTCACCCTCGCCGGTTTTCAAGACCGGTTCCTTAAACCACTCGGACACCCATCCAATTCATAAATGTTACTATGCAAAAAAGCGCGAAAAAGATCAAGCTTTTTTTAGTGTAAAAAACCTGAAATAAGCATAAACATCAGGAATACTTATATTAAACGCCAAAAATGGAATCACCAACAAACTTACTCCACTTATAAATTCAAAAGCGCCCGTACTCAATAAGGACGCATCGCTCAAATATCCCGCCATGCGCATTGACAGCAAACCATCAGCAGTTAGGATTGTAGCAATCGAACAATAAGTGATCACAAAGCCTCGATCAGAAACACTTTGCACGGCTTCAAAGAACGATTTTCGCTGGACACACAATGGAGGGGATGTTGTTACGATGACAATACGTTCTGTTTGTACTGATTGATCTTTAAATCTTGGCTTTGAGCACCTATAATTTTCTGCTAATTCCTCATCCTGCAATTCTTGCGTTCTATTTAATTCTTTCAGGGCACTGTCAAACTCATCATCAGAAACACACGCATAACTTCTTATTTCAACTGCCCCAATCAAACAAACAAAAACAATTATTGTGTCAAGAATGTGGCGCGCCAGCGTAGTCAAACCGTAGTACGCCGGGATCATCCGATGCGAAGAGTCTTGTTGTTATTCATAAACTGATATGACGGCACTTCAAGATTTTTAGGCGCAGGCCCTTTTATAATACGCCCTGAACCATCATAAACTGATCCATGACATGCACATAGCCATCCACCATCAATACCATCCGATTGCAACCCACGACGTTCATTCGGCACGCAACCTAAATGCGTACAAACACCCACCACCACTAACCACGCTGGGTTTTTAGCAAAGCGTTCCTGGTCTGTTTGTGGG
>JANRCF010000043.1:9435-32738 GCA_030727085.1 Alphaproteobacteria bacterium
CTGCGAGATGTGTATAAGAGACAGGTCTGTTTGTGGGTCTGGCAATTCACGTAAGGATGTTTTTTGTAATTTATCAATTTCAGCTTGTGTGCGATGCCGAACAAATACAGGCTTACCGCGCCACATCACAACTTTGCTGGCACCTGGCTGAATATCACCAAGCTCCACATCGATTGACGCCTGCGCAAGCACATCTGCGGCTGGATTCATGCTGTTGATAAACGGAATGGCAACCGCACCAACGCCAACCGCACCGGCAGCAGAGGCTGTTAATGTTAAAAAATCACGCCGTGTTGTGCCATCGGTTTTAGGCTCAATTGAATCATGCGCGGGTGTATTATCTGTCATTATGCGTTCCAGAAAGTAAAATAGTTGGATTCATTTTGAATGGGGATGCGATGAAAATCAAGCCTTTGCTCACTTACATTATGCCATTTTCAAAAAGTTTCGAGTAACAAGACAGCAAGATTCCAGCGGCGGAGTTTACTAATTGTATACTCGCAGCGCAGATATCGAAGATGGCTGCACTAATCGGAATTTAGTGAAACTGATATCACCCAGGCATGTGCGCTTCCATACATACGTTCATCAAAAATGTATCAAATAATTCCGTCTTTTGATCAGTGGATCCAAAACGACGCACAGAAACAGTGCCTTCCTCGGCTTCGCGTTTACCAACGGCTAAGATATACGGGACTTTTTGCAAAGAATGTTCACGTACTTTGTAGCTGATCTTCTCGTTTCGGTCATCAAGTTCAACCGACAAGCCTTCAGCCTTTAATTGTTGCTGCAACTTAGCCGCATATTCATTCACTTCGGTTGTGACGCTTGCTACAACAACTTGCGTTGGCGCTAACCACAATGGGAAATTACCGGCATAATGTTCAATCAACACGCCAATAAAGCGTTCAAACGATCCCAAAACCGCACGGTGCAACATAACAGGACGATGGCGTTTACCGTCCTCACCGATGTAAGATGCATCAAGGCGTTCCGGCAAAACAAAGTCCACTTGCAATGTGCCGCACTGCCAATCACGGCCAATGCTATCACGCAGTACAAATTCAAGTTTAGGGCCGTAAAATGCGCCTTCACCTGGATTTAATTCATAAGCAAGGCCTGCTGCTGTTGCGGCCTCTGTCAACGCACTTTCTGCCTGATCCCAAACCTTGTCAGTGCCAGCGCGCTTTTCCGGACGGTCTGAAAATTTTACACGTACATCCGTAAAACCAAGATCTTTGTACATACCTTGTAGCAGGTCACAAAAGGATTTTGTTTCGGTAATAATTTGTTCTGGCGTACAGAAAATATGCGCGTCGTCTTGTGTGAACGCACGGACACGCATAATACCATGAAGTGATCCAGATGGTTCGTTGCGATGACAGCTACCAAATTCAGCCATACGCAACGGTAAATCACGATAGCTTTTAACACCTTGCTTAAAAATCTGCACGTGACAAGGGCAGCTCATTGGTTTTACCGCTAATGTGCGATCGTCTGCCTCAATGGTAAACATTGCATGGCCATACATATCCCAGTGACCAGATTCTTCCCACAAACGACGATCAAGTAACTGCGGTGTTTTAACTTCAACATAATCACTTTTTTCAAGGCATGTGCGTACAAACGTTTCAAGCGCACGATACAAACGCCAACCTTTTGGATGCCAAAACACAGCTCCTACAGCTTCCTCTTGAATATGAAATAGACCAAGCTCAGCGCCAAGTTTGCGGTGATCACGCTTTTCAGCTTCCTCTAGTTGGAATAAATGTTCTTTCAATTGCGCATCAGTTGCCCAGGCAGTGCCATAAATACGTTGCAGCATTGGGTTCTTGCTATCGCCGCGCCAGTACGCGCCCGCCAACTTCATCAGTTTGAATGCGGTTCCAATACGGCCAGTAGATGGCAAATGCGGGCCACGACAAAGATCAATAAAGTTTCCTTGACGATACAAGGTAATCGTGTCGCCTGCCGGGATTCCTTCGATGATTTCGGCTTTAAAATGCTCACCAATAGATTTGAAAAAAACAATCGCCTCATCACGATCCCATTCTTCGCGTGTAAATGGTTCATCACGTTTGATGATGGCATGCATCTTGGCTTCGATCGCGACCAAGTCATCAAGCGTGAATGGCTTTTCGCTAAAAATATCGTAATAGAAACCATTCTCAATAGATGGCCCAATGGTGATTTGAGCGGATGGATACAATTCTTTAACGGCCTCAGCCAATACGTGGGCCACATCATGACGAATGATATCCAAACCATCGGCCTCAATACGCGTTACAATTTCAAGAGCTGCCCCCTCTGGTAGCGTTCGCGTGAGATCCCACAATTCACCGTTAACGCGGGCTGCAACGGCCTCTTTCGCTAAACGAGGGGAAATATTTTGTGCTACAGCCAACGCCGTTACTGCGCTATCAAACTCGCGTTTGGTGCCGTCTTTTAAAGCCACTTGAAACATGTAAACTAATCCTTTTTAAACTTCTTCACCCTTGACAGTCTCCTTCTAGCTTGACCAGAGGGTCCATGTATGAGCACAGATAATTCCCATGGCGGATCCTCCGGTCACGCCGGAGAAAAACTAAATGTGGTGACGTTGATTGTTGCCAATAGTAATATCATTGTAAAGTATCATATTCAGTAAAAAAGGGCAAAAGAGTTTAATTTTCACCTCAAAGTCGATGTCACTGATGAATACAGCCCTAAATACGCCAGGGTATATTGCAAATCAGATTGCAAGAGATTCCAATCATTCTTTCTATAAGGATGCAACTGAATGGTTTTTTTACCACTCTTCCTTGCGTGCTGTGCCCATGGAACCCTTATGTCCCCCCCCTGCGTGACAGCCTCATAATTATCAAGGGCAAGTAATTGCAGGCGATGAACCATGTAAATATATCATTGAAAGATAAAATTACATAGATTAAGTCTTGATTTTCCAGTGCAAACTTAAGGATGACCTATATCTATCATCAGAGAGCAACTCAGTCTCAAACCATATGAACCTACACAATGAAAAACGTTAATCTTGAAAACGTGCGTACTGCGTAAAACTTGTAATCACAAGTCCATATTTGCTATAATTTTATCAAATCTTATATAAGAATGAAATTCTATGAATCAAAAACTCTCCTCCTCAACTCCACCATCATCAGATATTCATCAGCCCAACCTACGCACGTACGCATTGTCTGGCGGCGGCACAGGCGGGCACCTGTTCCCCGCACTTAGTCTTGCTGATGAAATTGAAAAAGACGGTCACAAGGCATTACTTGTGGCGGATAGCCGAGGGGTTTCATTTTTTAAACATCATGATAGAAAACCATCCTTTGTCTGCACGATTGTTCGTAATCATTGGCTTTTCGGGCGATTGGTTTACCCATTTAGTTTAGGGTTTCAGATTCTTAGGTGCTTCTTTTGGTTGCGTAAAATGCGACCTGCTGTTGTGGTTGGGTTTGGCGGATACCCTTCTTTTCCATGTGTTTTTGCGGCGCAATGGATGGGCATTCCAACCGTTTTGCATGAAGGAAATGCCTTCTTAGGAAAAGCGAATCGATTACTGCTTAAAAAAGCAAAGAAAGTAGCATTGTCATTCCCGCTTACAGAAGGGGCGCCTGCTGATGCACGTTTTCACGTGACAGGAAATCCAGTGCGAAACGGTGTATGTGAGTTAATGGCTGATATTTATTCTCCCCCAGCACCAGATGAACGTTTTAATATTCTTGTGGTTGGCGGTAGCCAGGGTGCTAAAATTTTTTCAAGCCTATTACCTGAAACCATTCACAAGCTACCCAAAGAAATGCAAAAGCGTCTTGTAATCACGCAGCAATGCAGGCCACCTCAAATGGAAGATACCGAACTTGCGTATAAAGGCACACGTTGCAAGGTTCATTTAAAAACATTTTTATCGCCTATTGAAAATTACTACAAAGATGCCCATCTTGTTATTGGAAGGTCAGGTGCGTCGACGGTAGCAGAAGTAGCTATTGCAGGAAAACCAATGCTGTTTGTCCCATTTTATGGTTCAGTAGAGGGCGATCAAGCGCAAAATGCGGCACATTTAGAGGCAGCAAATGCGGCATGGGTTAAACGTGAAACAAGTGTAACACCGGATAAACTTGCGCAGTTCTTAATGACGCATTTGGAAAATTCAAATGAACTTGCCGAAAAGGCGATCGCTATTCGTCAATTTGCGCATCCAGAGGCAGCTAAAAATGTATGGAATATCGTTGCGGAAATCGACTGATATTTGCTATCGATATAGAAATACTCGGCCATCCAAAAACACACGTTCCCTTGCATTTCCCGTGCAGACGGAAATCCAGAAAATGCCTACATAATTAGAGATTAATAATTACATTTTAAACAGTCTGAGTCCCTGCCTTCGCAAGGATAACAAAAAACACAACAAACAGCAGGAGACCCAATGAATCCACTCGGTATATTCCCAAATAAAACACAAAAAGCAATCCACTTTATTGGAATAGGTGGCATTGGGATGAGTGGAATCGCCGAAGTTTTACACAATCTTGGTTACAAAGTAACGGGATCTGATGCTGGTGAAAACCAAAACACACAGCGTTTAAATGATCTTGGCGTCAAAACAATGGTTGGTCATAACGCTGACAATGTTAATGATTGCCTAGTTATTGTTGTATCATCCGCGATTAAGCCTACTAATCCAGAAGTTGTGCGTGCACATGAACTGCGTATTCCTGTGATTCAACGTGCTGAAATGTTGGCTGAATTGATGCGCCTTAAACGATCGGTCGCGATTGCTGGCACACATGGCAAAACAACAACGACATCATTGATGGCGTGTTTGTTCGAAACAGCTGGACTTGACCCAACAGTTGTTAATGGTGGCATTTTAAATGCATACAACACAAATGCACGTCTTGGCACAAGTGATTGGATTGTCGTTGAAGCGGACGAATCTGATGGCAGCTTTATGAAATTATTTCCAACGATTGCTGTGGTCACGAACATTGATCCAGAACATATGGAATACTATAAAACCGTAGAAAATCTAGAAGCATCATTTGTTAAGTTTATCAACAATATTCCTTTTTATGGCGTTGGCGTTTTGTGTTCGGATCACCCCGTTGTTGCCGGCTTGCTGACAAAGATCACTGAACGACGCCTTGTAAGCTATGGCTTGGAAGAAGGTGCTATGGTTCGCGCTGTCAATATTCGCCCGAATGCAAGTGGCGTGACATTTGATATTGATATGGCACCCGACTTGGCGTTGCATTTCAATTCTGATCAATCAAATGTGCTGTCTTTCCCTAGAAGAATTCGTGATGTAACGTTGCCGATGATGGGGCTGCATAACGTGCAAAATGCACTATCACTCGTTGTCGTTGCGCAAGAGCTTGGCATTAGTGATGATACTATTCGTCAATCATTTGCGAACTTTAAAGGTGTAAAACGTCGCTTCACGCATGTTGGTGTTTCTGGTGGTGTGACGATTATTGATGACTATGCGCATCACCCAGTCGAGATCAAAACCGTTGTAAAGGCCGCAAAACAGGCATGCCCTGATGGAAAAACAATTTTTGTTGTGCAGCCACATCGTTACACGCGTTTAAATGATTTGTTTAACGACTTTGCGAATTCGTTTGAAGGTTGCGATCACGTAGTCGTGGCGCCTGTTTACTCTGCTGGTGAAACCCCGATTGAGGGGATTAATTCTGTTGCTTTAGCAAAAGCCATTCGTAATGCTGGCGTGTCACATGTGTATGATTTAGCCGAGCAACGTGAATTGCCGCTACTCATTCGCCGCATTGCACAAAAAGACGATATGGTTGTGTGCATGGGCGCGGGTACGATTACGTATTGGGCGGCGGCGTTGCCAGGACAACTTGATTCGTTGTGGGATGACACAGCTTGCATAGCAAATGGTAATTCGGTGCACGCATGAACACACAAGCTGCCGTTATGACTGAAACCCTCCCGTTTACTCTACCAAATATTCGCGGGCGCTATGCGTTTGGGTTTGATTTATCAAAGGCAACATGGTTCAAAGTTGGCGGCGCAGCAGAGGTTTTATTTAAACCAAAAGATGCTGAAGACCTTGTAACGTTTATCAAAAATAAAGATCCAATGATGCCCGTCACTATGCTTGGCGCTGGGTCAAATGTATTGGTGCGTGACGGCGGCATTAAAGGTGTTGTGGTTAAATTAGGCTCTGGCTTTTCTGAGATCATATTCCATGGCACTGAAGTTATTGTAGGCGGCGCATGTTTGGATCGCACATTTGTATTAGCATGCGCTGAAAAAGGTTTGTCGGGGGTTGTATTCCTCGTTGGCGTTCCAGGTACTATTGGTGGAGCAGTTGCAATGAATGCAGGGGCATATGGCGGCGAAGTTAAAAACTTTATAAAATGGGTTGAAATTATTGGCACTGATGGCGCATTGACGCGATTGCAAGCAGCCGATCTTTCCATGAAATATCGCAAGGGTAATTTACCAAAAGGCGCAATCATCGTGCGGGCAAGCTTTATATTGCAAAACGGTGCTCCAGAGGCTATTCATGCTCGCATCAATGCATACTTACAACAACGTGAAGATACACAACCAGTTCGCGGTCGCACGGGTGGTAGTACGTTTAAAAACCCAACTGATATGGCGGCATGGAAGTTGATTGATCAAGCAGGCTGCCGCGGTTTAATGATTGGTGACGCACAAGTTTCGGAAAAGCATTGTAATTTCTTACTTAACCTTGATGCAGCAAAAGCAGCAGATTTAGAACAATTGGGCGAACACGTCTGGCAAGCCGTCAAAGAAAAATGCGGCGTTGAACTAGAATGGGAAATCATCCGTTTGGGTGAGTAATATTGCAGACAATCCCCATATTGGGTGGGTTTCGGCTCTTATGAAAAATGGGTGGGCAACTTTAAATGATAGAAATCAAAGCTATCAAATCAGGTATCAATCATCAAAGTAAAATTCTCTAAAAAGGCTTGTAAACCCTGAGTTAGCAACGTAATTGAAGCTTACTAAAAGAACTTTTTTCAAAGCAAATTTTTAGATTCATGCCACCTCATCTTCTTTACCCACCCATTTTTCATAAGAGCCGTTTATTATTCTAATATGTGTCTTTTTTAATAAATACCCCCCATTTTATTTAACGAAATCTTAAACAATAAACATTATCATAATCCTTAAGTTACCAAAATAATTTAGGATTTTTCATGGCTTCCCCATCATCAAAAAAAGAACAACCAGAAAAGAAACGCGTTGCGTTGGCGCTTCAGGGCGGCGGGGCACATGGCGCATTTACTTGGGGTGTACTTGATCGCCTGCTCGAAGATGGTCGACTTGAAATCGAAGGGGTGACTGGAACTAGCGCAGGTGGCATGAACGCCATCTGTGTCGCACAAGGCATGGCGCGCGGCGACAACGAAACAGTACGCAATGAATTACGCGATTTTTGGACACGCATTTGTGAATCAGGTAAAAATAGTTCATTGAATAATCGCGGTCCGATCGATAAGGCGATGGGTAACTTTACAATGTATAATTCGCCTGGATTTATGACATTTGATTACTTAAGCCGGATGTTTTCTCCCTACGAACTTAACCCAATGAAAAAGGATCCGCTTAAAGATGTGATCATGAAAAGCTTTGATTTCGAGCTGATCAGAACGCAAGACAAGTGTAAAGTTTATTTGTGCGCAACCCATGTTTATACCGGTAAGTTACGTATTTTCACAACAACAGAGATGCGTGTAGAGACATTGCTAGCAACAGCGTGTTTGCCGACACTACACAGTGCTGTCATGGTTGATAAAGAATACTATTGGGATGGTGGGTTTATCGGAAACCCTGTATTTTTCCCTCTTATTTATGATTGCGACACACCTGATATTGTATTGATTCAATTAAATCCAACGGTACGCAATCGATTGCCAACCACAGCACGCGAAATTGCCGATCGATTAAATGAAATTACGAATAACTCATCGGTTGTTCGTGAAATGCGTGCAATTTCGTATATTACAGATATGATTGATCGCGGTGAATTAGATCAAAAAAAGCATAAGCGTTTATTTATGCATGTGATTCAGGATGAGGCTGCATTTCAAGACCTCGGTTGGTCAAGCAAACTTAATACTGAATGGGAATTTTTAACGCACCTATTTGAAAAAGGTCGTGCGGCAGGTGATTCTTGGCTGAAAGAAAATTATGACTCAATTGGCGTTAAGACAACGGCAAAAATGGCAGATCACTTTGTAGGTGAGGCATGGCACAAGAATACGAAAAAGTAAAAAAATAGACTAAAGCCTTAAAGTATCGTATGATTGCTTGAATAATAATTTAAGTAATCATATGACCACATTTAAAAAGCCAGGCAAAGTACAAGGCCTTAAAAGCTCAAAAAAACGCACAGCCTCGTCGCGCCAATGGTTGCTGCGGCAACTTAATGATCCATTTGTTGCGCAAGCTCGCAAAGAAGGCTATCGCTCGCGCGCGGCGTTCAAACTGCTCGAAATCAATGAAAAATTCAAACTCATCAAAAGGGGCACGTGCGTCCTTGACCTTGGTGCCGCACCGGGTGGCTGGTGCCAGGTATCCAAAACAATTGTGGGTGACAAAGGCGTTGTTATCGGTGTTGACTTGCTAGAAATTGACCCCATTGCAGGTGTCGCGTTTTTACAAGGAAATTTTCATGACGGGCATATTCGAAATACAATCATAGAAATGTTCCAAGGGCAAAAAGCAGACGTTATTTTAAGTGATATGGCCGCAAGTTCATGCGGGATGTCGGATGTCGATCACATTCGTTTGATTGCCTTGCTCGAGGCTGTGTTCCAATTTTCATTTGATATGCTAAAACCAGGCGGCAGTTTTGTTGCTAAAGTTCTGCGTGGCGGCACTGAACATAATTTGCTTGGCCAACTTAAGCAATCATTTTCAAAAATTAGTCATTTCAAGCCAAAATCAAGCCGCCAGGAATCGTCGGAGTTGTATGTAGTTGCTCAAGGATTTAGGCCGAAAATGGCGAATGATCCGCGCGAGATTCAAGATGACATTAGTGTAGAAGAGGATCGTATATAATGACTATATTTGATGGAATTATCATTGGTGTTGCATTGTTGTCGGCTCTTATGGGTTTGATTCGCGGCCTGACACGTGAAGTACTCGGTCTTGCTTCGTGGATTGGCGGCGCATCACTTACATTTATTGGCATGCCATTTGTACAAATCATCGCGCGACGCTATATCCAAAATGGGATGATGGCTGATGTTGCGGCAGCTGTTGGATTATTTTTGATTTTTCTTATATTGTTTAGTGTAATTAGCCATACGTTATCAGGTCTTATCAGGCAAAGTGTGCTTGGCGGCATTGACCGATCGCTTGGTTTTTTGTTTGGTATTGGGCGAGGCATTGTTGTTTTGTGTGTTTTTCAATTACTGATTAGTTGTTTTGTCCCTCGTCAAAAACAACCTGAAAATTTTCAAAACAATCGTTTTGCACCTATGATTTATAAGGGGAGCGATTTGATATTTAGCTTATTGCCACATCAAATTGCATCGAAAATTTTTGAACAACAACAGAAACTTGTCTCTGATATTTCTGCTGTTGGTGCAGCAAATATGGCGAATACAATGAATGCTGCTGTTAATAATGCGACAGGATTTGCAACACCAAGTCAAATAGCAAACAATTTAAAACAACAATCGCCAAACACACAGCAAGAGGCCGAGAACTTGGCACGTTTGCAACCTAGAGCCGTTGCGCCAACAGAAGGTGCGAACGTCACAGCAAAGCAGCAGAATGATATGAATCGCTTTTTAAACCTGCAAGACATGGATGAAGAAAGCGCACTTGAGGCAGAATCACAAGCAGAAATTCCGCCTGCACCTATGACCGCGATGGCGCCGACAATGATGCCACAACAACAGGGACAACAACCGATGATGCCAAGCAGCCAGCAATTCAGCAACAAGCGCAGCAGCAACAAGCGCAGCAACAACCAACACGTCGCTAGCTGGTTGATCAAAATTCCCTAGCGGTGCGTTTCAGTACTAAATGGGCCAAAAGAAAGATACGCGTAAAATATACATGAATTAAATTGATAACCACAAAATTATCCCCGCAATCCCTCAACGGGATCAAGGCTCGACGCGCGCCATGACGGATATAATGTCGCAAGAAATGATAAACCAATCCCCATGGCGACGATTCTTAAGACTTCATCAAATTCAACTTTGGCGGGCAGCGTTGATAAGAAATAAATCTCCTCAGAAAACAGCTCAGCGCCTGTCATGCTTTGCAGGAATTGCCTGATCCCTTCAATATTAAGTGCAAACGACAAGCCCAATGCAACACCCAGCAATGTACCAACGCCGCCAATGCTGGCACCTGTTAAAAAGAAAATCTTTAAGATCGTATTTTTTGTAGCACCCATTGTACGTAAAATCGCAATATCACGTGTCTTGTCTTTTACCATCATGATCAGACCTGAAATGATATTGAACGACGCGATTAAAATGATAAGTGTCAAGATCAAGAACATCACATTACGTTCCATCTTAACAGCATGCATAATGCTAAGATCGGCATGACGCCAGTCAAGGGCTTGCACCGTCTTGCCCATGGCTTGTTGCAGCACATGCGCTAAGTTTGACGCTAAATTATCATGTTCCGAGAACACATCAATTTGCGATATCTGCCCAGGGGCTTTAAAGAAACTTTGTGCCGTGCTAAGTGGCATGAAAATAAAATTCTTATCAAACTGCCCCATGCCGACATGGAATACACCTGCCACAATAAAGGTCTTTTGCCGAGGCATTGTGCCAAAAGCAGTCGCTGTTCCTTGTTGCGTGAGCAGTGTTATCTTATCACCCACATCAAGATGCAAATTTTCTGCCATACGCCTGCCAATGAACACACGATCGCCGCTAAACTGCTCGATGGCCGCCTCTGGCATCAACTTGATTCGATCACGTCCAGTAATGGCATTGACCGGCAACCCCTGCACCATTACACCCGACGCATTATTTTTTGCCATAGCAATCGCTTGACGTTCCAGCATAGGATAGGCCAGACGTACGCCAGGCACGCTCTGAATAAGGGCGAGCTGCTCTTTACTTTCAGACAGTACAGCAGCAGAAGACGACTGAACCGTCACATGACCGCGCATCGCAACAAGCGACCCGAAAAGCTCTTGACGAAAACCATTCATCACCGCCATCACAACGATCAGTGTCGCAACACCAAGCGCAATACCCAGAAAAGAAAACCATGCAATAACAGATACAAATCCTTCACGGCGGGCAGAGAACAAATAGCGAAAGGCGACGAATCGCTCAAAAGATGAAAACATATATTATTCCATTTGTTTTAACAAAAGACTAGTTTCAATAAGGTTTAACTAGAAAGACAACAAGATTCGAGCAGCGGATTTTACACATGTAAATGAGCAGCACAGATATCGCAGAGGGCTGTACTAATTAAGACTTAGTGAAGTTAGTATTACCCAAGATTCTTCATTAATAACATATCACGCATCAAATTCAAAGGCGTGGAGCGTCCCTGCTTAATCTTCATTTCTGACAAAACTGCCCGTACAAATCGACGACGTGATTTTGAATCAGATATATTTCGCATTTGCTGATTAATAATCAGACGGTGCCAAAAGACGGCTTCGGCAGCAAGTTCGGTATTGTTAAATCCATGGGTCAGGTCAAGTGATGGCAAAGGTGCGCGTGGTGCGGCCATTGGTTTTTGTGCCTTGACTGGCTCAACGGGTGTGCTTTTCGCACCAAAAAGATTTTTTTGCTTAATAGTCATAAAGGATCTTTTGTATTACGGACCTTTGCATGACTCGAATTTCTAAAGGGAGCTTTGACAAAATCACCTAAAAAGACAGTCATGCAAAGGTTTCATTATTTGTTAGTTAGAGTTTAGCACGCAAGGGATCAGATTGGAATTTTTTCAGCGATATTAAACACGCATCACGATTAAGAGCAAAGCCGCTCGCAATCCATTGACGCTTGACGGCGGTCAGAATTTCACCAATTTGAGCACCAGCAGCACCTGTTGCCATAACATCGGCTCCCGTTAATGGAAATATCGGTGGCGGCGTTAATGTTTTGATGCGTGGTCGGCATGCCCATATGGAGGCAGCTGATAATGCGTCTTTTAAAAGCATTGAATCCACCCACCATTCAGGATGGGGTAGAGCGATTTCATAGTTAGCTTCTGTAATTGCCTTACTTAATGATTCAAGTTTCTTTTTTTGCATACGTGATAGCTTGAATATATCTGATATATTCTGACCCTGGGTCAGGGCGCATAAATGTCGAATCGAACAGGGAAAATGACCACCAAAACGTTCAAGGATTATTAATCGCCTGAGAGTTTTAATGCCAGTTGTGTCACCAATTGTTCCGCCAAGGACATAATCTAACAGGCCATAATGCGCCATCGATTTTAGCACAGCGCCTGGACAGGTGAGCATCAAGATTTTGAGCAATTCACTTTGAACTCGCTCTATGCTGAGGTGTGAAAGAGCATCTTTGATTGTGTTCAGCGCTGGCAAAACAGAAATGTCTGCCGGCCCATTACCAAAACGTCCCCAAAAGCGAAAGTAGCGATAAAGCCGCAAGTAATCCTCGGCAATACGGCAAACTGGATCACCAATAAAACGTACATGACCATTGTGCAAATCGCTCACGCCATCGAATGCATCATATAAAATCTGCTGATGATCGACAAAAAGAGCATTCATGGTGAAATCGCGTCGTTTTGCATCTTCTTCGAATGAGGCACCAAATATGACCGTTGCGTGACGACCATGCGTGTCGACGTCGGCTCTAAGGCTGGTAACTTCAAGCGTTAAGCCTTTAAATAAAATTGTGAGTGTGCCGTGCGCAATGCCTGTGGGAATACATTTGAGGCGATGCTTTTTGCAAAATGCAATGACATCAGGTGGAGGGGCTGCGATGGCGATATCAATGTCAGTTGATGTTAGCATTAATGGCTTGCATCCCAGCATTCGCGAAGATGACAAAGGATGCTCATATAACAGTGCATCACGTACGCAACCACCAACGAATCGTGCATCAATTCCGTTTGCCCCGCAAAGCGACAAAAATTCCCATGCACGCAGGTCGATAGGCTGTGTTGCTGAAAAGGGAGATTGTTTAAACATAAAGTCATCCTTTGTTTTGTACCCATCATAACTTCAGGGCTATAGCATGCAACTAAAACATGTCTTTCACGAATTCTTAACTAAATGGGGAGAAGAGGGCACACAACACTCTTTAACTCTCCATTGACATTTCGTAAGATAAATCAAAGATACAATCATTTTTAATAAAAAGGTTTGTTTTATGGGTGCACATTTTGTTACCGCGGTGTTGATTTATGGACTTTTTAACACTCTCACCTTTAGTGCCATATTAGGTGATGATGAAAAACAGTTAAGAATGATAAGTAAGGCGATTGAACAAAACGAAGAAACACAGAGAATTCTTGGAAATATTGACAAATCAGAATTAGTTGTTCTTGCTCCATTCATACGTGAAGGAGTGCATGAGGGTTCCGCTTTGTTTGTGCCACAATCAGAAGGAACTAATGTTGCCTATGATTTCGCACATTGCAGAAATTATTACAACTCTCATGCTGATACTCTAGGCATGCTACCAGGCAATGATAAGTTGGCATGCTATAGGGCTTTCCGATTAACTAACTCAGAAGACCGTACAGGAACTATTGCAACAAAGGATCCAGAAAAATGGCAAGCGTTCCTTCAAGCCTTTAAAAAAAGAAAATCAGCTGAGCTTGAACAAGAAGCTTTAAATTTTGTGAATGAAAAAAGCGCTTACGGTAAAATTTCAAAAAGCTCATACGCCAAGGGCGGCTTGCTTAAAAGGTACGCGCTCTCACCATAAATACTGGCAATCAAAGAGATTCCATTGCCAAAATCAATGCTACGTTTTACATCGTCATCTGCCGCTACTTCTCGTTTTCGATCAAACATTTGAGACAGCACAGTTTTTCCATCTGTTAGTGTGTAGACTACTTTGTTTGTTTCAGAATCACATGTTACACAGATCCCATAAAGGTTCGGGACCGTTCCAAAGGCAGCTGAAATAGATGCAGGCAAGATAATGGAAGATAAGTCTGTTGAGGCTGAACGCAGAATATCACCAATATATATGTATCTGCAATTATCATCGTTTTCTAGTAAAAATTCTAAACGACCAAAATTATCCCGCAAAGCATCTGTCAGTTTAAATGCATTAACACTACTATAGAAATTATGCACAATGGTTATTGTATTGCTAGAATCAGCGGTGCTTATAAGTGTTATTTCTTTTTCATCATTTAATCTAAATGGATCAAATGTTTTAGAAAAGATTTGATCGCCAACCGTTAAATTAACAGTATTGCGTTCGTGCGAAGCTGCTTTACACATGCCAACAACAAAGCCAGTTGTTTTGAAACTTTGGATAAAGGCGTGACGTCTTGTTGGGCGATTATTTGTTGCAGGGCAATCACCAAAACGCATAACCACGCTATATGCTTGTTGCCATCGCACCTCTTCTTCTAAGGAAGCGCAGAACGCGGCAGAAATGACTGGAAGCACAATGAAAGTTGATCGAATAAAGGTGGGGATAAAAATAGTTTTTAATACACGTAATAAGCGGAGAGTGCTAAGCATTGGTTTGAATCCTTTTCTTCCCTCCTGATATTTATAATTTTATACTAATAATAATTAAAATATAGTAAAAATACGAATTTTATTGACACATTCCGCCTTCGCTTTTAGCCCTGCCCAGACGGGCTGCAATGACGCCGAAGAAATAAAAGCCTCATTCACTCTCAGGTGCGATTTTGGAAAAATGTAAAATAAGCAGCAGAGATTTCCGATGGTTTCTGCCATAATCAATTCATAAATGAATGGCTATAATAACAAACAAAGGTTGACTATGAGTTCTACCACCGAAGAACGCTTGATCGAAGGCACTGAAACCCTTGACGATTTAATGAGTGACTTAAAAGATCCTTCCTTACGTCCATTGTCATTGGATGATTTTACCGGACAAAAGATGGTGCGATCGAATCTTTCCGTGTTTATTCAGGCGGCGCGTGCGCGAAATGAATCGTTGGATCACGTGTTGTTGTATGGCCCGCCCGGCCTTGGTAAAACCACGCTTGCACAAATTATTGCCAAAGAATTGAATGTGGGTTTCAGGGCAACATCTGGCCCGGTTATTGCAAAATCGGGTGATTTGGCCGCTGTGCTGACTAACTTGCAACCTAAAGATGTTTTGTTTATCGATGAAATTCATCGTTTAAATCCTGCAGTCGAGGAAATTCTATACCCTGCGATGGAAGATCGTAAGCTTGACATCATGATTGGTGAAGGGCCATCGGCCAGGTCAATTCGCATTGATTTGCCTGAATTTACGCTTGTGGGGGCGACGACACGATCGGGACTTTTAACGCAGCCGCTTCGTGAACGATTTGGCATTCCGCTCCGCCTTGAATTTTATGACCTTGCGGACTTGACAAAGATTGTATTGCGAGCAGCATCGTTGCTTGAGTGTTCGATGACAAATCAGGGCGCAGAAGAAATTGCACGCAGAGCCCGTGGTACGCCGCGCATTGCCGGACGATTACTGCGACGTGTGCGTGACTTTGCAAGCGTTGAAGGCTTGGCGAGCATTGATATTGATGTGGCTCAAAATGCATTGAATCGATTAGATGTTGACCCACTTGGCCTTGATCAGCAAGACGTGCGATTCTTGAAATTGTTGGTGAATTTCTATAAAGGTGGACCTGTCGGCGTTGAAACGATTGCGGCGGCATTGTCGGAGCAGCGCGATACGATTGAAGAAGTAATTGAGCCGTATTTGATTCAACAAGGGCTTTTGCAACGCACGCCGCGCGGACGGATGTTGACTGATTTCGCGTATGATCATTTGGGGTTGGATCGGTTGATGCAAGCGCCAAAGCAGCGGGAATTGTTTTAGATGCGTTTTAATGCTTAATTTTCAATAAAAACAACAACTAACAAATACATTGAAATAAAAAACAAACTAATCTATATTCCTATGTTATAAACAATCAGAATATGGGAATTAAAAATGAGAACCAAGCGAATTGCAGCAAGCCTTTTACTTTTGCTGTCAACCTCTGCACATACAATGGAATCTGCTTTTATTGTAGATGAATCCAGCAATCAATGCGCTCGTTCAAAATCAACTTATTCTCATTCTTTTTCACCATTGCATCGCTTTTTAAATGATGATTTCGTATCTAACTTACGTTTTCTTTGTGGGCAAAGACAATGGAATCCAGCACTCTCTGGGCATTTCCAATCTATTATAACTATGAGTTTTCCTACTGATTCAATGACGCAATTTGTGCACCTGCTGTTTCCATCACCAACAGGTGATTATTTAGTTGCCAATCAATCGACTGACATCATTGCAAAAACAAAAGCATCTAAGTTTTACGCTGCATTAACAGAGATGCGCACCAACGGAGCACTAGATGTTTGGAGTCTATTTGAGCTTTTGTTTGATCGTCAATTATCGCCTTTTGCAAAAGAAATCATAATCGCAGAAACCAATAATTTCCACATTGAACAATATGCAAATGCAGTTAAAAAAGAAGCCACACAGCATCAAATGTCGATCGATGAACTTATGAAACATCTGCAAGATGATGATTTTTTCCAAGATGGATTTTTAGATAGCAAGGCTGGAAAATTATTTAAAACCGCCCTTAAAGGTGGCAATCCAGCAAGACAAAAAATACAACAGGCTTTACCAAAAAGACTTAAAAATTTAAAAGACACATTAGATAATCCAAAAATTAATCCACATAAAAAATCTAAAATAGAAGCCGAGCTAAAAGAGCTTCTTCAACTCAACGATAGCTTTGTTACCAAACATGATTTTCAAGGTTATCAAATTGCAAATGCAGTTGCGCATGCTCTCAAGCAAGAACAAAGTGGAGATTACTCTGCAGGCACACTTGAGCGCATTGTTGCAACGTATATGTGGCAAAAGGCTGAAACGATTGACGATTTATCATTTTTAGCAGGCGCTTCACTCATAGATTATGGTGCGATGAAAGCGCAAATCAAGCCACTCATTGAAAACACAGAGTCATTACAAGACTATTACGATGCTGGACGTCACGATGTGATTTGGGCATATATTTATCGTGAGAGATTGATGCTGGACGCAAAACATGTGCCTATCATAAAGTATCGTACAACGACCGTAGACGGGCATTCAATTCCAGATTGCTTTGAAACAGCGATGCATAATGCGGCTGATTTCTTGTGTTTTAAAGAGGGAAGTTTTGACCCAACTGTTTGGAAAGAAGGCAGCGAACTTCATCGTTATTTTTCAGAATTTAGAAATACAACGCCGAATGACCCACGTACCAGGTCTAAATGGGCAACAGTAGTTGCAAAAAGAAAAGATGTGCTTTATTACACGCCATCTAAAAAAATGAACGATGCAGGTAACACGATTGAAGCTGTTCCTGGCATTATCAATATGTTCAAAATTATGGCGCATTTGGGAGGTGCTTCTGATGCTACTTGGGAGCATATCGCGCAATTAGAAACATTGCCAGAGGCGAATGCAGAAGAGCAATTAAGCGCATTATTTAAATTACTGATGACCGATTTAACGCAAGAGAAGGTCGCATTTGAAGGTGTTAATTGTTCAGGTGTAAGTAAGATTTTTGATCGTATCCCAGAACATAATGATTTTACTGGTACGTTTTATGTAACGGTAAAAGATAGGTTGCCTTTTGAATGGCAGTTTATGCATAAACATTCCATATTCAAATGTGACGCACCAACACAAACATACGATGAAAACGTGGCGCATATCTTAGCTCAGTTGCCATTACTTACTGCTTTGAAGTCGCATTATTCTGATTTAAGAACACTCATCAATCCCGAAATGACGCATCAAGACCTTACAAAGTTGTTGATGGAAAGCGATTTAAGATCGCCTGATTTGCGTCGTGAGATCATGCCAATTTTATTGGATTCACATCTTGATTTGCCGCTTCTTAAGAATATTCTTAAACAAATTGAAAAAGAAGGTGATCAACATGAAGCAAAAGAAATCCTTAAGATATTTAATAAAAATCTGAATATATGGTTAGCTGATAATTCTAAACGCAAGATCATTATAGATCTGATACAATCTGCGCCAAAGCTTTTTTCTACAGAGTACAGCAGTCAAAATGATGTGGAAACTCGAATACTATGTCGTTCATTGCTTGAACGCTAAAAACAGATACATGATCAAGAAGCCCACACACTTGCGCTTTACCTTATGGAAAAACAAAAATGGGTAAATTTTCTTTGTAATGGAAATGAGGATATTGTTTTATCCTACATAAAGCATTTTAAAAACACAAAAGGCCTTATGAATGTTCCATTTTTTGATAAATCTGGAGAACTTTTTGATTTACATGATTTCTACAAACTTGAAAATGTATCTTTTTCAATGTCAAATCCCAACTCGGCCTCCGCTCAACTGACAGCACCATCGGCTTCATCACAATTATTATCCATTGAAGAAATTGATGCCTTTGTTCAAAAAATGGCACCGTCTGTGGAAGAAATTTCATTTAATTATGTTGACACGATTGAGCAGTTGAAGAATGTGCATGCGATTGTGACAGAGATGAAAAAGACGCGCGAAAAACTTGAGACACATGTTAGCGTTAATTTTAGCCTGGATGCTTTATTTAATTTAAAAGGTTCAAATCCAGCTTTGTTTGAATGGGTAAAACAAGACTTTCGAAATACACTTCATGGTGATTTTAATAAGTTGATCCATTTGAATCAAACAGATCCTGAATTTTTTGAATGGATAAAAAAATTTATTACAGGGATATCTAATGCTAACTTAGGAATCATTTTCGAGTTGGGTAAAACAAATCCTGAATTCTTTGAATGGATGGCATCAAAGATTACATATTTAGGTGGTATGGATTTTCTTCAACATGAAGATCAAATGCACTTGTTTGCAAACGTAACAAACATTATGAATTTTCAAATTACTAATACGAACGGGACGTTAAATCGATCGTTATTTAGTAAATTGAACCGTTTCAATGAATTGCAACAGCTTCATTTTAGTTGTTTTAAATGGGGTCAATCCATTCCTGATAATACTTTAGATTCAACATCCTTTGATGTGATTGTTGATCAGCTACCACGATCGCTACAAGCCGTTTCTATTTACAACCTATCCACTGTTAGCTGGGATGATTTTGAACCTTTTGTGGAAACACTTGCAACAAGAAGACCTGAACTTAGAATCGATATGCATGGGTCAAGAACTATTTTAGAAGGGCTCCCGCGAATGATGAGCCTTGTTGAGTCCGGAAGAATCGCCGCACACTAGAACATTGCATTAGAAGCGCTGAATTCATATAATGTCCTATTATTTCTAACATATAATAAAGTCCCATTTATGAATCAACGAACACTCGGCGCGACATTCCTTATTGCCGGCACAACCATTGGTGCTGGCATGCTCGCCCTTCCCATGACATCTGTCAATTTTGGTTTTGCGCGCAGCATTGCATTATTGATTGGCATGTGGCTGTATATGTTGATTTCCGCTGCAATCATGGTTGAAATTAGTCATGGCAAGGGGCAAAGCATCGCAGCCATCGCTGAAAAACATTTGGGCGCTTGGGGTTCACGTGTGGCGGCCATAAGCATGCTTACCCTTTTTTGGTCACTCTTGTGGTGTTATATTTCGGGCGGTAGTTCTATTTTACGTCAAGAAATAGGCGGCACGTTACCAACCTCGGTGCTAGTGATTGCATTCACGTTATTCTTTGGTATATTTGTCGTCATTTGCACCCGCACGACTGATTATGCAAATCGTTTTCTCTTTCTAACCAAAGCTGTGATTTTTGCTGTTATTATCGTGGGGCTATTTCCGTTTGTACGCTATGAAAATTTGGCTTCAACCGCCACAAGCAACCAGCTTTCACTCTATCACGTGATTCCTATCTTCTTCACATCCTTTGGTTTTCATGGATGCATCCCAAGCTTAATTACATATCTTGATGGAGATAAAAAAAGCATTTATATCAGCCTTGTAGTAGGGAGTCTTATCCCGCTAATGGTGTATATTGTGTGGCAAACCATAACATTGGGCATTGTTGGCAGCCATCTAAATGGTGCTGAAGACGTTGGTGTTTTCATCAATCACTTAACAACAAAAACCGGACACCCGTATCTTTCATTTTTGATCAATGCATTTGCTTTCTTGGCAATTGCGACATCGTTTCTTGGGGTCGCGTTGGGATTATTCGATTACGTATCAGAGTGGTTTAAAAAAAACAATGATGGCAAAACCCGCTTAAAAGTGGCTCTGCTGACGTTTGGTTTGCCTTTATTATTAGCATTAATTTATCCAAATGGATTTATTACAGCGCTGGGTTGCGCAGCAGTGGCATTAAGCCTTTTAGCCGTTGTGCTGCCGTGTTTAGTTGCATTAAAGAAAGATCAACCTACTTCATTTCTGATGAGCAAAGGCGTGGTGTTGTTGATTCTACTTGGCGGCGTTGCTGTTATAGCGATTGAAGTGATATTGAAAAGCTAGCTCCTCTTATGAGAGCAATCACGATTCCGACCAAGTGAATCTTTAGGCAACATTCTCGGTATGTAAAGTCACCGTCATGCATGACTCGGTTGCGCGTGCAACTACATAATTAGGAATCTGTTCCATCACATCGCGTATCGCCGATGGCGGCAGCAACGTTATCGCATCCCGGGCTTGTCTTGCATATGAAAACGCCTCATCCACGCACGCATCAAAAACGCCGCCGGCTGTAAATAATGTGCATAGCCGTTTAAAGTCTTCTTCTGTCCGCACAGCATCTGGTGCAAACAATGATTTTAGCCATTTTGTATCTGCTAAGGTTTTAAGCGCAATGATAATTGGCAGCGTAACTTTGCCTTCAAAAAAATCCTCGCCTGGTTTTTTGCCATAATGCTCCGACGGAAAATAATCAAAAATGTCATCCGTGATTTGAAACGCAAGACCAAGGTTGAGACCAAAAGAAGACAGCAATTGCAATTGTTCAAAACTCGCCCCACCAACCATGCCGCCAACAGTACAGGCTGCCTCGAACAAGGTTGCTGTTTTGCGTGTCGCAATCGTTAGATACATATCATGGGACAAATCAATTTGATGACTTTGGCTTAACTGCAAGACTTCACCTTCGGCAATTAATGCCAGTGCATCGGCTAGCACCTTCATGACGCCTTTTGTGTCTGTCGATACCATCGATTGAAATGCACGTGAAAATAAAAAGTCCCCTGCAAGAACGCTCATGGTATTGCCCCAAATCACATTGGCGGTTTCTTGCCCACGCCTAAGATCTGATTCATCGACCACATCATCATGTAATAACGTTGCGCTGTGTATTAGCTCAACCGCTGCACCTAAATAAAGACTATCTTTATTTAATTTACCGAACAAACGCTGACTAGCTAACGTTAACATTGGCCGAATACGTTTTCCGCCTGCCTTCACCAAATGCTCAGCCACACTCGATACAAGCACCACATCGCTTTTAAGATATGTCAGCAAGATCTTATTAAGCGCTTGCATATCTGCATTTAAAAGATCGTGAAGTTTCGTGAGCGGTGTTACGGCAGATTTCATAAGTAAAATTCAATTCAAAAAATTCAATGTTTGACACAACAGTTTAACCGATTAAAATGAAATCTGAAATGAGGAAAAACTATTTTTATGTCAAATATACCGATTGAACCCATTTATACCGAAGATTTTTTGCTTGGCGGCCGTGTTTTAATACGCCAACCGCGTGATGGGTACCGCGTGGCCATTGATCCAATCTTTCTGGCGGCAGCAATTCAGGTAGATCCTGGACATACTATTTTAGACGTAGGCGCCGGTGTCGGTGCGGCATCACTTTGTTTGGCGATGCGTTGTCCTGACGTAAGAGTAACTGCGGTTGAGCTATTGCGCGAACACGTGCGTTATGCAGTGGATAATGTGAATTTAAATCGTCTTCGTGACCGGGTAGAAGTATTGCATGGCGATCTTTTGCATCCGCCGCCACGGCTTGCAGCAGGCACATTTAGCCATGTAATGGCGAATCCACCCTACCTAGAAACAACGCGTGGACGCGTATCAGCAAACCCGATTAAGGCCAGAGCGAATCATGAAGGCAATGCCGATCTTGATCAATGGGCAAAATTTTGTTTGCTAATGGTAAAGCCAAAAGGCACCGTTACGTTTGTGCATCGCGCAGACCGCCTACCCGAAATACTCTCATACTTCTTAGGAAAACTGGGTGATATTGTTGTGTATCCGTTATGGCCAGGCAAAAATAAAGCGGCCAAACGCGTGCTTGTAAGCGGCGTTAAAAATTCACATGGTGCTTTTAGATTTATGCCAGGAATGACATTGCATCAAGAAGATGGCAAGTTCACCCCTGAGGCCGATGCAATTTTACGAAATGCGCAAGGGTTAGATATGTTGCGGGAATAAATCTAAGGATAAATATGAACAGGCTCAATTCTATTCAATGCTGCAATACTCAAAGGGAGAGAAAATGAGTCTCCGCTCGCACTCGTTTCGTGTATTAACAGGCGGTCAGCTAAAACTAACTGTCCATGCTTTTCTTTAAGCTCTTTATCAAAACATTTAAGTTCATCTTCTGTTTGTAACGATTTAATTCTATGAATTCCTATCAGATATTCGTCCATGGTTTTAGCTTCCGGATCATCTATGAACAGGCGCATATATATATTCAAATCGACGTCCTTAAATCCAAAATATTTATAAAAAAGTTCAAGTTCATCTTTCACTTTATACCTTGCTTTGCAACTCTTACTTTTTAAATGGCTGATGATAGCGTGGCCATCTTTAAATTTTGTTCCTGCTGCTCCATTTTTGTCTCTATTTTTTCCTGTCGTATTTCCAGAACCTGCTTCTCGTACCTTTTTTCTTCTAAATTTCTCTGGTGATATGCCATATGTCATTTCCAGTTCCTCATTAGCTGCAGCTGCAGCTTCAGTTTCAGTTCCATATTCATCTTCAGGGATCAGATACCCGGCATGCTCAGTTATTTGAATGACATCATCCTCACCCAAGCCTTTCAATTTCTTTCCTGTTGTAGGCTTTGCATCATCCTCTATTTCTGAATAAGAAGATTCTTTCTTCAAAATAGGCAGCAGCTCACCTCTTGCTCTCTTGATTGTTTTAATTTCTTTTTTGATTTTTCCCACCGCAATTTTATAT
>JANRCF010000043.1:32748-34211 GCA_030727085.1 Alphaproteobacteria bacterium
CCTTAGTGCGCAAATCCGATTCTAATCCAGACGCAACAGTATCTGAAATTCTTTCACCATTATTTTGAATATATAGTGTGGAATCAAATTCCAACGACAATAAGTCCTCCTGATTTGTAAGATTAAAAAAACCACCCCCATGCTTTGCAAGTTCTTCACAGAACCACATATCAAACATGTCTGATGTAATGCCGCCATGCTTGGTGAGCAAATCATATTCCAATTGACGCTCTGCTAAATAATCACGGCGTGTATTATTCTTATAATCCTTAATGCTTTCCACATATTTGAATGAAAGAATTTCCACAGCACGAAGAATTTCAAAGTGCCAAAAAAGAGCATCACCTTCTGATAGACCATGATTTGCATACGTTGTCGTCACGCCGTATATAAGCGCTGTTGCCATCAAGGGTTGCAAAATGTCTCGCTGCTCGTCCTCTGTAGCGTGACGTTTTGGATTAACATTTTTTTTATTCGTAAGAAATGTATTAATTGAATTTGTGTAATCAGTGAGGGCATCAGGTTTTGACTTTATTACTTCATTCACACGAACTTCATTTGAATCTGAATTGTACGCCGCGCATCGATCATAGTTGATGGGCTTCATGTCGTCCAGACCGCGCACTTCATCATGCGCAAGGCAGTGTATTGAAGCAATAAAGGTAAATGTGACAAATTTTAAATAAAGATATTTTTTCATTTTTTGCTCGTTTTCGTCATTGTAAAATATTATTACTTCATTATTAATGCAATATATATGGGAATGATTAAGATAATGTCAAGAGGCGTCAATCTATAACCGTTCACTGTCTGCATTTCTTGCCATAGTATCAAGGGCAAGAACAGCTCTTTCTGAAAGTTCTGATACTTCTTCATCAGACTCCACCTCTAGGTAGCTCCGCCTTTTTACTTCTAAATACAAAGGCGAGAGCAATCTGCGAACATTCAAATAATCACGCATGGATCCTTCAATAGCTTCTTTTTTGGCTAAAGAAAGGTCTGCTGCGTCGGGATTTCCAAACTTTCTTCCTAAAGTACCATTACTACCGCCTCTAGTATTTCCTATCGTGAGTGATTTTTGTTTAAAATAGCGAAAAGGCACGTTAGGACGTTTACTGTAACAAGCCTCTATTTCTTCATCCAAAATTTCAAACACATCTGTGTGATCACATAATTCTGGATTGCTACATCTTGGGTCAAGCAGGCTAAACAAGGGGATCTTACTTTTATCGAACAAGTATTCTTTGCTTGTAATAGCTGATCCTATAATCGTTTTTAGTAAAAGTTTAGTTTCTAGAGCCTTGATATGATCATAAAGAAATTCGCTATCATCAAAAAGGGATTCGTTAATTTTGGCTGTATATTCTGAAATGACGACGTTTTTATCAGTTAATCCCCACCAATCCTCGTCAATTTTATTTTCTAAATCAGGCGCTGTATTAAATGCTTTAAGACGATAGGAG
>JANRCF010000043.1:34221-47783 GCA_030727085.1 Alphaproteobacteria bacterium
TTAAGACTATAGGAGTCATAATGTTCAAGCATGCAAAATGGATCAACAATAGAAGAACTATAATTTATGCTAAAAAACACAATGAAGCTTAAATATTTTAAAATTAGAAACACCAATTGAATTCTGATTAAAATTTTAAATATATTAAACAACAATATAAAAACAAATAAAAATCATTAATAAAATGTAAATACCAAGCCAAAAATTCTCATCCACAGGCGCTCGCCCAAGAATCCACGTCCAGGTCACAAGTAATGCTTAAAAAGACACCGTCTGATCACACCAGACAAAAACGAAAGGGGGAGATATGGAGGAAAACCAGGAGGAAATGCAGACGAAAAACTAAAAAGGCAGTTCAAGAATGATTCACAAAAACACTAAACCTTTTCTTTGCCGCGAATCTTAACTCGGACCGCAGCTTCTGGTGTTAGTCGCATAATTACCTGTTTGGGCAAACGCAAATCGACTGATATCACATCGCCTGGGGTAATCTTTTGTTCATCCAGCAAAATTGAAAGCCGCGCCAGTGCATCTTCCAGACCTTCTTCAGGTAGCTTTATGGTGATTATTCCGTCGATTGTTAAATCCCATCGGCGCTCACGAATACGAATCATCGCTGTCAGATGTTTACGTACTGTAATAAACTTATTCAGCAAATCAAGTAGTTTTGGGGTGTGTGCAGGCGCATTAACGCCAGCAACAATAGGAAGTGCTTTAAATACATCAAGAATTGGGCTTTTAATAACAACGCCATCTTTATCAACAAGATAATGCTTTCCTTGACGTTGCCACAGTGCAATGGGTTGGCGCTCAACAAGTTTTATGTACAGCAAATTAGGTAGGCGGCGCTGAACGGTCGCGGTCTTAATCCAATCAACTTTCAGCAAGTTATCGCGAATAACATCGATGTCGTATGCTAAAATAGGTGTTTTTGTTTTAACTTGCGCTGCTGCCATAATAACATCAAGCGATGCATTTTTGCGCCCCTCAACAAAAACATCCCGCACATCAAGACCAATACTCCCTGAATACAGAACAAGGCGATCTTTTGTGGCGCTGTAGGCTTTTTGAGGCAAGCCAAGCGCAATGCTGATAGCTGTCGCGATACCAATAACAATCAAGCTGACTGCCATAAACCAACTACGTACTTGACTTCGGTTACGTTGCGCACGAATGCGTTCTGTTCTATTGTGTTTTGGCTTTGCGTTTGCAAACGAAAAACGATCAAGAAAGGCGGTGCTTAAGAAAAAAGCTGATTTTCTTTCAAGGGGAGCCTTTTTGCGCCGAGAAACTACGCTGTTTTCTTTTGAAGATGCTTTTAACTGGCGCATGTCGCGTGCTCGATCATTGTGCTGAGGAGCACACCAAAGCTGATGCCTTTATGCTTTGCAATTGCAGGAACAAGAGACACTGCCGTGAACCCCGGCTGTGTGTTGAGTTCAAGCAGTGCAATGCGGTGCGGTGTAACACCTGTATCTAGCCTAAAGTCTGCGCGCGTGACGCCTTTGCAACCCAATACCTTATGGGCACGTTCTGTGTAATCACATAGTAGATCTTCGGTGGTAGCATCGACGGGCGCAGGCACAAGATGCGTCTCACAACCGGCTGTATATTTTAATTCATAATCACGAAACCCACGATCCTTAAAGGCTTCGTTTGCACATGTTTCAACTGTACCAATTGCCTTGCCATCTACCACAGCGACACTGATTTCGCGTCCTGGAATATATACTTCAACAATGACATGATCACCAAATGTCCACGCTGCCATGGCTTTGCTGCGGTCAGCATCCTCACGAATGATCGAAACGCCGCGACTTGACCCTTCGTTTAGGGGCTTGATCACATACGGAAATGCAAATGGATGCGCGCCATTTTTGTAATCATTTAGCGATAATACGTTGTACTCTGGCACAGGAATGCCTTCTTGAATAAAGATCAAACGCGATAAAATTTTATCCATCGCCACAGCAGATGCGGTTACACCCGAATGTGTGTATGGAATTTGCATCATATCAAGGACGCCCTGAATAACACCATCTTCGCCGCCTGTACCATGCAGAGCATTAAATACAACATCTGGCTTGACGGTTTGAATCGCATCTACGAACGCATTAATGTCACGTGTCACATCGAGTTCGGACACAGCGTAGCCTTGCTCCTTCAATTCTTTCGCAATGGATTTCCCTGTTGTGAGAGATACTTCACGTTCATTTGACCAGCCGCCCATCAGTACAATAATTTTTTTAGTCATATTTTTTTATTTATTCCTTACGTGCTAGGAAGCAGTTTCATTTCTGTGGCTCTATCGATCGTCATTGCGCTGCACATCAGGTCGGTAGATTTACAAAATAATCTAATATATTAAACAACACTCACTTTAGCAATTTAAGGCTAAGTTAGCAATGAATAACATTGGGAATAAAGTAGCGCGTAAAAGATTGTGCATCACAAAACCATTACTGAGTATTTTTACTCAATGCACAGAGTAATTTTACTCAATAAGCGAGGTGTTACCCAAACGCATACAGCGAACTGCCATTCTTCTTAAGCCATGCCCGAGCCTTTTCATAATTCGGGCAAACTTTCGCCACCGTATCCCAAAAGGCTTTCGAATGATTCATATGAACGCGGTGGGCAACTTCGTGGGCGCAAACGTAAGTGAGAACTTCTTCAGGAGCCAATATAAGGCGCCAGTTATAGTTCAAATTCCCCGCGGAGGAACAGCTGCCCCAACGGGTGTGCATCGCTTTCACGGAAACCTTTGCAACAGTGACGTTTAGCGCTTTGGCAAACTGGAGACTTGCGATGGTGCAATCATCCATGGCCTGCTTTAATAGCCATCGCCTGACGTGGGTATCAATACGCGTAAGGGCGGCACGCACAAAGAATAAATCGCCATCGGGTTTAACGAGCACCTTATTTGATTCTTCATGGGCGAGCGCATAAGGTCTTCCTCTATAAGGAACAATCACACCTGGTGCAAATTCTTTCGCAACGGCACCGTGCTTTGCAACTTGTTTTTCAATCCAACCTTGATGCTTTGTGATGAATTCTCGAAGAAATGTTTTTGTTGTACGTTTGGGCGCGCTTACAACCACGTGCCGGTCTTTTGTGGAAAATGACATGGTGATGCGCGCTGACCCTTTGCGTTCCCGCACATAAACAGAAACACTTACCTGAGTCTGTCCGGGTATTTTATTGGCTAAAGGAATTTCAGCGAAGAGGATCATGTTTTTTATTTTTCTTTATTATTCTTTGTCTTTCCCGCGAAGGCGGGAATCCAGAGTGTTATTGTGCGCTCTTCCTTATATAACTGATAGTTTTGAATCAAATTTTTCTGGATCCCCGCCGTCGCGAGGATGACAAGAAATGAAATGCATTATCCCAACATCGCCAAGAACGCCCCCACATCGGTGGCATTTTGCACTGAAATAGCTGCGACATCAGGTTCAATTCGTTTAATCAATCCAGCCAGCACTTTGCCTGACCCCAATTCTACAAACGTCGTCGTTCCCAGTTGCTTCATATGCGTCACGCTTTCACACCAGCGCACACGACCTGTGATTTGAGAAACAAGCGTTGGCGTGATAAACGCTTTATCAACCAATGGCATTGCAGTTATGTTTGCAATGATCTGACTTGTACCGTCATGAATTGTGGTTTTACCAAGCGCATCTTCCATTACGCGTGCAGCAGGTTCCATCAATGGGCTATGAAATGGCGCACTCACAGGCAACAACAAACCACGCTTTGCGCCAGCATCTAACGCACGTTTTATAACTTCATCTACAGCATCTTTATGGCCGCTGATGACTACTTGACCAGGACTATTATCATTGGCAACGCCGCAAAAATTATCTGGCTTATCAAAACCGTCGAGTAATGATTCCACAACAGGTAAATCCAGCCCTAAAATGGCTGCCATCGCACCAACACCAACGGGAACTGCTTCTTGCATAGCACGCCCTCTAAGGCGAACTAAACGCACAGCATCGGTTAGGCTTAAATATCCCGCTGCACATAAGGCTGAATATTCACCCAACGAATGCCCGGCCATCATTGGTGACAATACGGCAGAAGTATTTTGTGCTTCGTCCATAATGACACGGAATGCCATCATACTTACCGTTAACAATGCGGGTTGCGTGTTTTCGGTCAACATCAACGTATCATTAGGGCCTTCAAACATTGTACGCGATAGCTTTTCTTGAAGTGCATCTTCGACTTCGTCCACAACAAGGCGAGCTGCTTTGAAATTATCATACAGATCGCGCCCCATGTTGATTGCTTGCGATCCTTGGCCGGGAAATACAAATGTAAAAGTCATAAAAGTTCCATTGTTATTTAAAAATATATCACTTAGTTGTAGCGGATTTTGGCTGTACTGTCACGAATTTCACACATAGCAAGTTAAGGAATTCACCGAACTTACACACATTACAAATCAACTTATTGCATTCCAAGACGCGCATCACTCAGACTTTTAACTGCATATATATCCTCGTATACTTCCGACAGAAACAGAGCAGCAACATCATCCACTAAATCGGGCTTTACGAGCCAGCAAACGTCCAAACACACAAATCTTTAAGGATCCCCCAATAACGGCGTATTTTTGATCCTAGCGTTAAATGTTCAGCGGCAACTATAGGTGAAACTGCACCATTTTGCACAAATCTAACCTCATCATAATCAACATTTTTAACCACGGTGCTGCCATTGATGCACACACAGAACCGCCCAAACGGCTGATGTGATAACAAGCCATAACGACCATCAATCACACAAAAGCCATGTGCGGTCTGGGCTTTGGTCACATAAATTCCATTTGTAAACCAGTCATACGTCTTGAATGCGATATGTTCGCGAATAGGTACCGGAATCACTGAAATCGTTTGAGCAACCCACGGCTTACATTTTTTCGTCCATGTTGAATATTCACTTACATACACGGCATCATTTGTTTGCACCCAAAGGCGCTGTGCAAAGATCGTTGGCAACAGTGGAAATGCCTCAATCCGTGAACATTTTAAATTATTCTGCGCACAAAAATTACGCGCAACACCCAACGCTTTATCGTGCTGGGCAATGCCTAAAAGCAAATAAACCGATGTTAAAAATAGCGTAGCACTGCTAACAATGAAACTTTTATAAGGTGCTGCCAAACCAACCACGATACTGATCACCAATGGCACACTGTAGACAGGATCAATAATCGGAATCGCATTTAACGCAAACCGATGATTCAAAAATGGGGAAAGCAACTGTGTACCAAATGTCGTGAACAAATCCAAAAGTGGATGTGTGATCAACACCCAAAAACATAAAAGACTCCAGGTTTTTATTTGTTCGGCATACGTGCGTATATCTCTTTTTGTCGTCAGCCAATGATCAATATGATACAACGCCATACCCAACGGAATCGCCATAATAAAGGCAAAAAACACACTATGCGTTACTCCGCGATGAATCAACTCCATCGCCATTGGGGTCGATACACATTTTGCCACCAAAACATCCGCATCAGGCAACAAACCAACAATGCCACCCCAAAGAATAGCGCGCTTCCCCAAATGTCGCTGAAAGCCAACCTGCGCAACAACAGCCCCTAAAAGCCCTCGCGTTATTAAATCCATAACTAAAAAATCATTAAAAGTGTACCTGCGGCTATGTTACACTCTAATGAAATGAAATAATAGACACCCCATTTATGCATAAGCACTCTTCTCATTTCACAGAACCCAGACCTCTCTCAGGGTGTGACGCTCTTTCAATGGCAGACATCCACGGCTTATGTTTCCCAGATGCATGGACTGAAGAATTATTTTTTGATTGCTTTACTAAACCTGAATGGGACGGCGTTTTTGGATTTGGGATAGAGCAATCGCCAGAGCTTATTAAACCTCCACACCCCGTCTCCACACAAAGCACATCTTCTCTCCTCGCTGGCTTTATTCTTGGACGAACGACATACGAAACCAACGATATTTTAACGTTTGCTGTCAATCCAGCCTATCAAGGAATAGGTATTGGCCGAACATTGCTCACAACGTATTTAAGTGCCGTTTCTTGCGCGTGCCTGCTCGAAGTCGCAACCAGCAATACAGCAGCAATTCATTTGTATAACACCTTTGGTTTTGAAATCATCGCATCCAGGCGTGATTATTACGACAGTCCAGATCCAGCCATGCGCGATGCGTATGTGATGGGGCGGCGGGGAATGCTTTCAAAGTCTTAATTTACCGTCATGTGAAAAAGCCTATCTTCCGTGGCAATCTAAAAAACTGCCGAACAATGAATAACTACACATAAAATAAACTGCTTTATTTACAATTTATTAACCAATAAATCTCTATAATATATTCTATGATGATTATATTATATGGTTATTATTATGATTAGTTTAATTATAAATAAATATATGCCTTTACTTTTTCTATTTACAATATCTTCTGTTTGTAATTCTAGTGAGTCTCCTGTTGAGTCAAAAGAAGAAAGAGCGCACGTTTCTGCACCTCAAATTTTACCGAAAAGTCTTACAACAACAGAAAGAATGGAACGATTAAAATTAATTTTGGTCAGAAATCCTGACATAACCATGTTGACAGTGCTGCCTGAATTATTCAATTGGTGGAACCGTGATTTACAATTTGTTCGATCTCAACTTGAGTCGAGAATCTCTGGTGAGAAAATGCGCTATTATTCTTCTCCAAGTCAAATTGCACTGCAGAGAATCCAACTGATTGATACGATGGTTCAAAGTAATGCAGATCATATGTCACTTGCCTTTTTAAATTTTGCTTGGAGGCTTGTTGTTAATGCACTTTCAGAAAAAGAAGTATGTATAAAAAAAGATGAACACGCAGCAATGGATGCCAAATTCAATTTTAATAATGACGAGATAAGAAAATTAGCTGAGGTGCTTAATGAATACAAATTCATGATTGCAGGGCCTTTTGATGAAGAAGCATATGATAGATCAAAGGTATTTTCTTTTAAGGAAATCGTAAACATATACGATCATATAAGGATTCAGTCTGGCGCATTTGTGATTGCACATATATCAAAACAAGGCCTTGTTTCAATTCCCGCTATTAATGAAGGCCTTGCTTTCCAAGTAAATGATCGTGCGTATGCAGCATGCTTTATTGGCGTAGGAACGAATCCACGCCTGGAATATGATGGCGAGCATGGGAGCGCGCATGGTTTGTGGGAACATGATGATATACATTATGTAACTAATTTCCCTTGGGTAAAAAACCATGAGGGTAAAGGCACAATTAATGATGCATTAGCATTTAAGAAAAGAATCAAAAATGTATATGACGAACCAGAAGTGCAGCTTGCACTTTACGTAATCTTTCATGAAGGCAATCAACGGGAGAGCAATGATTTTGCGAAACACATTAAACACTGCACGGAAAATGTGCAAAAAGAATCACATTTATTACCAAGCTTTGTTCAAAACGCCTCATACTATGGATCAGGTGAAAGAGTGAGTCGAGGTGCGCCTGACCCCACAACGCCGTTGTATTTATCTGCTATTAAGGATGCTGAATGGCTAAAAATGAATTGGCCACGTAAAAATGGAGGCACGTCCTTTTTCTACCCTGCGGATAAAAAACATAGGACAAAGATAATTGATGAACTGCGTCAAGAAGAACTACGTGAAGCAAACGAACGTTATAACATGCGTGCAGAAGAAATCAAAAAAACTGGAACCTCAACGGATGATGATCTTGATAAACTGCGTAAGCTTTGGGGATCCGAAAAAATTGAAATATACGATCGTTATGAAATACAGGAAGAAGAAATCAAAAAAATCGGAACCTTAGGTGATCAATACCTTAGATTTTACCTAAAAGGGATTCAGCTGATTAAACAAGAGTTGTTGAGAAATTATATTTCACAACTTGATTTGGGCGTTTTTGATTATAAATCAGCCATTGGGGGATTACATATCGTAAAAGATCATTTAAAGGCACAAACCCCCTCAGCTTTGGAATGGAAAGAAACTGCAAAACGTAATGGTTGGGGATAAAAAAGAGCAAGCGACATGATTGTTCTGGTCGCCCAGAGCTTGCTATGCGTAATGCGTATCTAATGACACAGCGTAAAAGAACTTGATAAAGGGAGATCCCAGCGTCAAGCCCGGGGAAAACACATCTTACAAATTAAAACGTGTATTGCCCGGACGGGATCCGGGCATCTCTATAGTTGAAGATGCATATAGTTTGTATATACTGTAATTGCATCTATCTAGTTTCCCTATGGCTTGACCATAGGGCCCATGGATCCTCCGATCACGTCGGAGGAAAACTAGGAGAGGGTTCCATTAGCAACCTTTAATGAAAATAAAACAATGATTCGAATCGGCACACGCTCTAGCCCACTTGCACTTATCCAAGCCTCGCTCGTACGGGATGCGCTGGCACTGGCACACCCACACAAACGCATCGAACTTATTCCATTTACCACACGCGGAGACCAAACTACAAAAAGCCTACACGATATTGGCGGAAAAGCATTATTCACAAAAGAACTGCAAGACGCGCTACTTACAAACACAATTGATGCAGCTGTGCATTCGCTAAAAGATGTTGAACTGCATGATTTTCCGCTGGCATTGGGCGCATATCTTCCACGTGAAGCGCCGAACGATGTGCTAATCACACGAAAAAATTATTCTACTCCAGCTTCCCTTGCACGTGATGCGAGGGTCCATGATCAGGCGCCAGAGATACTTACAGATGGATCCTCCGATTATGCGGTGAGAAAACTAACAGAGTTAGTGGGTACACTTGGTACATGCTCACCCCGCAGAGCCTCTCAGGCAAAGCTTGCCTGGCCAAATATCACGATTGCTGATTTACGCGGCAATGTCGGCACCCGATTGCAACATGTAGTTGATGGTAAAATTGATGCAACAATTTTAGCGGCGGCTGGGTTGATACGGCTTGGCCTAGCTGGTGATGTATTCGCAGAAAAATATCCCACATTACAACAGACTATTCTGCCCATTGAAACGTTTATCCCGGCCGCAGGACAAGGTGTTATTGCCGTAGAATGTCGTCCTAATGACGCGGCTTTATTTGCCCCAATCAGTGATGCTGACACAGCCTATTGCGCACAATTAGAGCGTCAATTTTCCAAACATTTAGGTGGCTGTTGCCGCACAGCCTTAGGTGCGCATGTGCGGTTTTTGGGTGACGGCTCAACCTCTAACGTAACCAAAGAAATCGAAGTCCTCTCCTTTTTCGAAGGCCGTACATTAACGCGCACGTTTTCTGTTGGCGCAGATTATTCAGAAGAAATTCGCATCATGGCTAAGGCGTTGAAAGAGTAAATTGCTAAATCCGTCCTTCAATAAATGCCATCATTTTTACCAGATGTGACAACGTATCAGTACCGAATATTTCATGCACACGATTTAACCGCTCCAAGAAATCACCAAAATTTGATGATCCTCTAGCTAAATTCACAACTGAGTTTGCATCATATGCAAGAATATGCAACGTATCTATTGCCTTACCATCACCATCAATTTTAGACACAAAAGAAAAAACTTCGCCAGCTTTCAAAGGACGATCAGGCAAATTTGTTAACCACATATTATTAGGAGAAAATGTTCCGTCATGTGAGTTAACTGAACCGCCTTGTAAATTGGTAATGCCAACTTCTGATTCTCCATTTTCCCCGTTTGTTATACTGATACCAACACTTACATCGCGTGGCTGGGCGTCACCATTAATCAATGCATGCGCGCGAATTGTATATGGCGAGCGTGAGTCCTCATCTATAAAATCAAAAAATGGGTTCTCAATAACAATGTATTTTTCTCGTCCATCTTTTGAGGGTAAATGTATAAACAGTCCATTGGTTATTGGCTGATAATTAAGGTTGTACGTTGAAACAAAAACTACCGATTGTTTTGTTATCGACCTTTTTTCAATAGCACCAAACTCAATCATTTCATTTAGTTCATCAACTTTTTGTGGCACAAAAGACTTAACATCTTCTAAAAAACCCTCTGTCTTCTTGATCACAAGATCGGGACTATGACTAATCGCAAGACCAGAACTATGTTCATTAATCACATCTTTAAACCAGTCAGAATACACATCCCAATTCAAACCACTATATGCATAAAGATTGCTATCAACTAGCTCACCTATGCGAATGTTGCCAGCACTCATAAATTGAGCCCAATATATGCCAGTCAACTCTTCAGTCAAACGAAGAATCTCAAAATGCCGATAAAGACTATCGCTTTCTTTCAATCCATGCGCAGGCAATCGATACGTTGAATCTTCCCCATGAATTACTACCGATGCCATGACTGCTTTTAAAATTGTTTCTTTTTCCATATAACTAGCATGGCGATTTACATCAACATTTCTTTTCTCTTTTAAAATTCCATTGATCTTCACGGTGTGCGGCTCATATGTACTCACATTTAAAGGATCTGCGTTAAATGCGCCAAGACGCGCGTTATATTCGTCTCCAATGACTTTCACACCATCAGCAAAACAAGAAGTCACCACAAAAAATGTAGCTACCGCTAATCTCAAATAAAATTGAATTGACATATTTAATCCTTTTTACGTCTGATTTCATTTCACAAGAAATCGATATATACATTATATAATATACTATACAAACAACATCAATAGTTACTTTAGGTGATTGTGAAAAATATAAACATATACAAAAAAACAGAGATGTGATATTTTCTGTCATAAAATACATATAGAAAGATCGATATAATCTAAAATGTTGCAAAAAATGATCTTATTTCTCATCATTCTATCGTGTTTTAATGAAGCACAAGCTAGCGACAATCCTCAAGATCGAATGCTAATTGCGCATACATCAGCAAATTATTTACCTTTTTATTTTCCACCTCCACCAGTTTCAAGCTTTAAATATATGCATTGCTACAATGGGTGGTGGCAAGACTCTTCACATACCTTTCAAGGCTATTATAATCCTTCACTTAATGTGAACCCAATTGATTTTGGAATTTATCAAGCCACCACAGAAGAATCGATGCGCTTGAATATTGCATATGATGCATATAGACAAATATCAGAAATATCCGCTTGCATACATAATTTTAAGAATAATGCTGTCAGCCATGATTCGCTTGCACAACGTAAAGCTATTACATTTCACCTTTTAATATTAACACAGCTAGAAGAAAGCTTATGGCATGAATATGTAATTTATAATGGGATCTGGAATAACAATCCAGTTCTGGGAAATGAAAGGGTCTATACTATTCGTGCTCAACAAAGCCTTTTAGCAACTGAAATGGGTCAATTGCAACGTTTAAAGAGAACCAATCCTTATCGTAAAATAAAAAAAATCTGGGAAAGATACAAAGTAAACAATTGCGCATTGGAAAAGTTAAATAACGATGCAATTAGTCAAATTATGTTTCAATTTGATCAATACCCAATTTTACGCAGCAATCCACATCTAATACATGAATTAGCGTATCGTAAAAAATATCAGAGCTATAAATACTGGATGACTTTTGCTGAAAAGCATGAGCACTCTTTATTGAGCCGCTAAATCCTCATCGCTACCTTGGCTTAGCCCCTTGCAGCCCAGCAGCTTGCGTTGCAAGCGGATTAGCCATTGATTGTGTTCCTGTTGGTTGCACTCCAATTTGTTTTTGCGCGCCACTCGCCGATATAGACGGGCTTACATTACTTGCACCGTCTGTTGTGGCACTTTTAAGATTAGACACCTCTTGAACAACACCTTCCGTCAGCACGGCGCGCTCTGCATATAACTCACCTGCCCCTGGCAACTCGGGTGCTATCGCCGGGAAATCAGGCAATCTCATTACCTGCCCCTTTGCATGCGCTGATAACGACGGCACAGTTAACGAAATAGAATTAAACAAAACAGCCTTACTGTTTTGACCATTTGGAATACTAAACTTCATCAGTGTCGGGTTTGGCTTATTTGGCGTGTTCCCATATTCACTTGCCGCATCCTGCATACGCATTGCCCACAACAACCCCCAGTTTCCTTTAAACGTAAAGACCGCCGTACGTCCTTCAATACTAAGATTCGGCTGCGCAGGATCACGTTCGGGTTTTGCAGGGATCTTTTCACCATCAGGCCATCTAAAGCTAAACTTAACTTCATTACCAAACACCCAGCGCCCTGTTTTAAGCTTATCATTTTTATTAATCTTCGTAATATCGTTCGGATTAAACACCCAATCGACCACCATATCAGCCCCAGATTCCTTGGTGCGATTCACCCTAAAATCAACAGAAAAATCAAATGCAGGCACGGGCATACCACTACTGGGATCAAGGAATGTCCCAAAGAATTGCTTCAACTTATCCAATGTTTGAAAGAATTGAGTCCCATTTTTCATGACATTACCCAACTGATGCAGTTGATTCAAAATTGTCTCTGCATTACCGCCAGCTTCATTATGCAAACGGAAAAACTCGCGAATGCTCTCTGGGTCAGCTTCTTCTGTAACTAAACTCAAGTTTGATGTTACAAACGGGAACTTCCCTTTTAAGTTCTGATTAAAATAAAGCGCCAGTTTTCTATACGCATCAACAGCCTTCTGGCGAAGTAAAATTTCTGCCCGTGACCTGGCGCCTTTTTTAAGTGCAAGCAATGTTTCCGCAAAGAAATCACCCGATTCCCCCCTCAACTCAACTATTGAAACTTGATTTAAAATCTCTTTCGCATCCATCAATGCCAGATCCTTCGTCACGAATTCATGTAACTGCTGTACTGAATTACCGGGGATACGATTCGCAAACGCTTCCATTTGCTCAACAATACGCGCCCATTTGCGCAAAATGGGTTGCTTTTCTGCACTTTCAGCAAAAACAGGCGATTTTAAAAACATAACAATTGGCTTTGCAAAATCGAGTGCTAATTTTTGAATCAGCTGATTCTGAATATTCATATACGATTCTAAATCCGGCAAATCACGTACGGCAAACCCCGTAAAGGCTGCACCTAGTTTGCCATTCCACCACGAAAACGAAAAATCTTTAACCGCATACGGATTTAACGTTGTCAGCATCTTCTTAACGTTATCAAGTAGCCAAAATGAATTACCCACCAGCAACGTACGCAGATCAGCAAATGCAATACCAACCGTATCTTTATTTAGAATTGATAACAATTTTGTGAACTTTGGCGCCGACGCATTAAAATCACTGATCTTGGCGCGCAAGACTTCTTCAGCTGCATTAACACTATAGCTTTCTGGCAGATCCACAAAATTTTGTGCCTGACTCAGCAGGCTTATAATATTCTGCTGCAAACTTTGACGTGCAAGTAATTTTAGATTTTCTTGCAGCACAATAGGAAACGTTGAAATTTTTTTGCCCGAAAAATCCTCAAACGCTTTACTCATATCATAGGCAATATCAATCAACGCTGGATCCCAATAGATAATCTTTCCCCTAGGCGTTGTCGTCGTAAAGCTAAAATGCGTTGGCGCCGCCATATAACTTTCGGACAAAAGCGCTGACAAACAACGTTCAATTTCTAAAATGCCTTTAGAC
>JANRCF010000044.1:0-1588 GCA_030727085.1 Alphaproteobacteria bacterium
TCGTAAAAAAATATTATTTTACGTATAGAATAAATTTATTCTTATGTCAAATTATTAACTTGTCTTCTTGTTTTTATTGTAATCAAAAGACACTCCGTAAATATAGATTACAACTTATGATTTTGTTTTGAATTATTTAACCTGCTTTTATAAATGCCTTTTCTTGTGTTGGAAAACGGTGCTTTAAATAAGCTGATGCGCATTTTGCAATATCAGGGATTCTGTTTTCAAAGAAATGATCTGCACCATCTAGTAGCTGATAATCGATTTTAATGCCGCGTTGATTGCGTAGCTTCGTGACGAGCGCATCAACAGCCGGTTGTGGAACGATTGTGTCTTGCGTGCCTTGAATGATTTGCCCGGAAACAGGGCAGGGTGCCAAAAAGTTGAAATCACAACGATTTGCAGGTGGGCTTACGACGATAAAGCCTTCAAGTTCAGGACGGCGCATCAATAGTTGCATGCCAATCCACGCACCAAACGAGAAGCCGCCTACCCAAAAATGATCGGCAAGTGGGTATGTTGATTGCAGCCAGTCAAGCGCTGCTGCAGCATCACTGAGTTCCCCTTCTCCGTTATCAAAGGATCCTTCCGAGCGTCCAACACCACGGAAATTGATGCGTAGCGCACCAAATCCTTTGTCAATGAATGAGCGATACAAAGCGTACACGATTTTATTATTCATATTTCCGCCAGCTTTTGGGTCGGGATGCAAAAGTAAAGCAATTGGAGAGCTTTTCGTTTGACCTGGATGATAGTGTCCCTCGATACGACCTGCAGGGCCATTAAATATAACATCAGGCATACGAATTCTCCCGTATATAGTGGTTGCATGGCAATGTGCCAGCAAATGAATGCAATGTAGTTTTAAATCATGATTCTCAAAAAGTAACTTGACTTTTTTAGTCAGGATACCTACTTTGTGAGTTATACCAGGTAATCTACTAACTAAGATACCTTAGGCCATGTCAAACGCATTGAAGTGATATTAGCATGTTTTTAATTGAAAGTTCCATTCTCTTTTTGAGTTTTTTCGAATGAAATTAAGCACAAAAGCACGTTATGCCGTAATGGCATTGCTTGATATGTTGAAAGAAGGTAAGGAAACGCCAGTTTCGTTGGTTTCAATTTCAGAACGGCAATCTTTGCCCTTACCGTATTTAGAGCAGATTTTTTTGAAATTGCGCAAAAATGGTCTTATTCAAAGCACACGTGGTTCGCAAGGCGGATATGTATTTGCGAAAGATCCTGGTGAAATAACATTATTTGATGTTGTTGTTTCAGTAGATAAGGAATTTAAATCAAGGCGTTGTCACAATGCAACAATTGGATGTCAACCAGGTGGTGCACGTTGTTTGACACATGATTTGTGGAAGAAATTAGATGACACTGTTGAGTGCTTTTTTAAAAGTTTAACATTGAAGCACGTAATTGATCGTGATGTAAGCAATATGGTTTTTTCCATGCAGACACAAAATAATGGAAATGAAGGTGCGATAAAAGCAGCATGATTGAAAAGATGATACCAATTAATCTAGATTATAATGCGACTGCTCCACTACGTTCAGTAGTGCAGGGTGAAGTTAGG
>JANRCF010000044.1:1598-3555 GCA_030727085.1 Alphaproteobacteria bacterium
CATTGTTTTGGTCGTGATGCACGAAGCATGCTTGAGGCTGCGCGATCACGTATTGCCCACGTTCTTTCGGTTGAATCACAGCAGATTGTCTTTACAAGTGGCGCAACCGAATCAAACACGATGATTTTGTCTGGATTTAAAGGTCCTATTTTGGTGTCTGCCATTGAACATAGTTCACTTTTAGATGTACGTGCTGATGTGACATTAGCGCCTGTTGATGAAAACGGTTTAGTACATATTGGTTTTATTGAAAAATGGTTGGAAGATCATCCTGGACAATCTTTGGTGTCTGTCATGACCGCTAATAATGAAACAGGCGTTATTCAGCCTGTTGCAAAAATTTCGGAACTGTGCAAGCGTACTGGCGCTTTATTTCATAGTGATTGTGTGCAAGCCGTTGGCCGTATACCATTGAATATGAATTTATTCGATTGTGTGTCGCTATCCGCGCACAAGCTTGGCGGTTTATCGGGTGTTGGCTGCGTGATTGTTAAAGATGGTTTTCCTCTTAGTGCTTTGCTAAAAGGCGGCGGACAAGAACGTTCGTATCGTTCAGGCACGGAAAATTTGGTTGGTATAATTGCTTTTGCTGCTGCTATCGAAGAAGCAATGAGCACGAATGAAACAAATGAATGGCAACGAATTGAAACGCTTCGACTAACGATGGAAAGTCAGTTAGTATCGGCATGTCCTACTGTAAGAATTATGGGGAAGACAGTTCAACGATTGCCAAATACAACGTGTGTAACAATGCCAGGGATGAAAGCTGAAACGCAAGTGATGCAATTCGATCTTGAGGGAATTGCGCTGAGTGCAGGCTCTGCATGCTCATCGGGTAAAGTGAAAAAATCACGTGTATTAGCAGCGATGAGGGTTTCTGATGCGCTTGCTGAAACGGCAATTCGTATCAGTTTATCACCGCAAACAACCAAACATGATATTGATTCTTTTGTATCAATTTGGAAAAAAATATGTCAATCAATTAAGCATAACAATGTCGAGGCAAATGCAGCATGAGGAATACAATAAACTTAATACCGCCCGTGAAGTTGCCTTTAAATCACCTCATTCCTGAGGGCCATATTTATATGGATTATCAAGCATCAACGCCGTGCGATCCACGTGTGTTTGAGAAGATGTCTCCTTATTTTTGCGGTGTATTTGGTAATCCTCATTCTCGCAATCATGTGTATGGATGGCTTGCAGAAGAAGCTATTGAGCTTGCACGGCATCAAGTAGCAGATCTTATTAATGCAGATGAGCGTGAAATTATATTCACAAGTGGTGCAACCGAATCTAATAACTTAGCTATTAAAGGTGTTGCGAGTTTTTATGGTGACCAACGTCGTCATATTGTGACATGCGTTACAGAACATAAGTGTGTTTTGGAATCATGCCGTTCACTTGAAAAGCAAGGGTTTGATATTACATATTTGCCTGTTCAGTCAAATGGTTTAATTGATCTTAATTTGTTAGAAGCTAGCTTATGTGATGATACATTGCTTGTTTCAATAATGGCAGTGAACAACGAAATTGGTGTTATTCAGCCAATTACCGAGATTGGTGCAATGTGCCGCAAACGAAATATATTTTTTCACACAGACGCAGCGCAGGCAGCGGGTAAAATTGCGCTTGATGTGGAAGCAATGAATATTGATTTGTTGAGCATTTCTGGTCATAAGATGTACGCACCAAAAGGAATAGGAGCGCTCTACGTTCGTCGGAAACCACGTGTGCGTTTAAATGCATTGATTGCTGGTGGCGGACAGGAACGCGGAATGCGTTCTGGTACCTTACCTACTCCATTGTGCGTTGGCTTAGGGCAAGCAGCTTTTATCGCAAAAAACGAAATGGAAGAAGAATCAAAACGCATAAAGGCTTTGACGGATCGTATATTAAAAGTCATCCAAACAAAGTTGCCAGAGGTATATCTTAATGGTGATGCGGTGCAGCGGGC
>JANRCF010000045.1 GCA_030727085.1 Alphaproteobacteria bacterium
TTAACCCCCTTGCAGCTGAATTCAAACCGATATTGCCAGACGCGATAAAACAACAAGATGGACAACATGAAGGCAGCTATACAGATGAGAAAGCTTCAGCACAGTCATCCAATTATGGTCAGCAGACTTATAATCCAGACCATGTAGCCTGGTTAGCTAAACAACACGCCTGGCAAAAATATTATGCTTCTTTAGGAATTCCTATGATGTATTATGGATATCCTAGCTAACAACAATGTTTACTAAGCGACCAGGAACGACAATCACATTCTTAATTGTAACACCATCAAAATAAGATTGAATTCCTGGCAAAGCAAGTGCAGCTTCACGCATTGTATCTTTTGTTGCCTCGGGTTCAATCGAAAATGTTCCACGTAACTTACCATTGATCTGAACGGCAATCGTGATTTCACTAACCTTTGCTAGCTCTGGGTCTGGCGTTGGTATACGGATCGCGTCAATCGATTTTTCCATTAAACGTTCATATAATTCATACCCCATATGTGGTGCAATGGGCGCGAGCATAGTTAGGAAAAATGAAAATGCCTCCTTAAGAGCACCACTTGAAGCCGTAGCAACAGCATCTTCTAAGATACGACAAAGCTCACGGTGAAATGCGATTGCTTTGTTAAATGCATTACGCTCATACGCATCAATTAATTTAGCAAGATATTGGTGCGCAGATTTAAGTAGTGCAGCATTTATAGTGTCATCCCCTGCCCTGTTTTCAGCAACAGCATCCATAATCTGATCAGATAGACGCGTTACACGATTTAAATATCGCCAGCAACCATCTAATGCCTCTGTATTCCAGTCAAAATCTTTTTCTGGCGGCGTATCGGACAACACAAACAGGCGTGCCACATCAGCGCCATACGAATTAAGAATCTCGAGCGGGTCAATTAAGTTCTTTTTAGATTTGCTCATTTTCTCAGAACGACCAAGTAGTGCTTTTTCCCCTGTTGATTCGACAATTAATTGACCCTTATCATTTTTGATAACTTCTTCTGGATAAAGCCATTGATCGTTTTCATCTTTATACGTTTCATGGCACACCATCCCTTGCGTTAGCAAGTTCGTGAATGGTTCATTAAATGTTACGTACCCTAAATCGCGGAATGCTTTTGTGAAAAAGCGTGCATAAAGCAAATGCAAAACAGCATGTTCAACGCCACCTATATACCAATCAACCGGCGCCCATTGTGCTACTTCTTGTTTATCAAAAGGTGCATCTACATTCTTTGGTGAGCAGTAACGCAAGAAATACCAAGACGAGTCAAAAAACGTATCAAGCGTATCCGTTTCACGACGTGCAGGCTTACCGCACGATGGACACGCCACATGTTTCCATGTTGGATGATGCTCTAACGGGTTTCCCGGTTTATCAAACGTAACGTCTTCAGGCAACACAACGGGTAAGTCAGCAGTTGGCACAGGCACAACGCCGCAATCATCACAATGAATAACCGGGATCGGACATCCCCAATAGCGCTGACGTGACACAAGCCAATCGCGCAAACGGAAGGTTACTTTACGTTCACCCTTGTTTAAGTCTTCAAGTTTTTGGATAGCTGCCGCTTTAGCATCTGTTGTCGACATACCATCTAAGAAATCAGAATCTACCATCACCCCATCACCTAAATAAGGTAATGGCGACAATGCATCGTTTTTTACAACACGTGGAATAGTCAAATTATATTTTGTCGCAAATTCAAAATCGCGTTCATCATGGGCTGGACAACCAAATACAGCACCTGTGCCATAATCCATCAATACGAAATTCGCTACATAAATAGGCACTGTACGCGTTTTATCAAATGTGTGCTGCACCCGAAGCCCTGTATCACAGCCTTTTTTCTCGACCGTACTAATTGCCTCTTCTGTGGCAATCATTTGCTGGCATTCTTTTATAAAGGCATCAAGTGTCGGATTTTCTTTTGCAAGACGTTCTGCCAATGGGTGCGTTGGCGCAATTGCAACAAAAGACGCACCATACAATGTGTCAGGACGCGTTGTAAAGATCGTAACAGCGTCATCTTGCCCTTGAATTGAAAAATTAACAAGAGCCCCCTCAGAACGACCAATCCAGTTTTCTTGCATTTTCACAACTTTTTCTGGCCAACCAGTAAGTGTTTTTAAATCATCAAGCAACTCTTGCGCATAATCTGTAATTTTAAGTGACCATTGATTAAGCCGACGTTTTTCAACAAGCGCATTTGATCGCCAGCCACGGCCATTAATAACCTGCTCATTCGCCAAAACAGAATTGTCAATTGGATCCCAATTCACCCAAGAATCTTTACGTTCAAGCAATCCTTTTTCATAAAATTCTAAAAATAGCTTTTGCTGCTGACCATAATAATCTGGCTTGCACGTTGCGATTTCGCGATCCCAATTATATGAAAAGCCAAGCGCTAATAGTTGACGTCTCATCTCAGCCATATTCTCAACTGTCCATGCACTTGGATGAACCTTATTTTGAATAGCTGCATTTTCGGCCGGCAAACCAAATGCATCCCACCCCATCGGGTGGAATACCGAGAAACCTTGCAGGCGTTTGAAGCGTGCGATTGCATCACCAATCGCGTAATTACGAACATGCCCCATATGAAGCTTGCCGGAAGGATACGGAAGCATTTCAAGGATGTAGGTATGCTTATCACCTTGTGTTTCTGCATTTGCGCTACTTTTAACATTTTCCCAGTGCGCTTGCCATTTTGATTCAATAGCTTTAAATGCATATCCACTCATGTGATGTGACCCTTTATATGTTTCAATATTTTATATGATTGTCATTGCGAGCCTCAAAGAGGCGCTGCAATTTCAAGAGTTGTATAATTCTATCCCCAAGATCGCCACGGATTAAAAGCTCTTCGCGATGACATTCCTAAATAGTATTACTTACTTTGCAAACGCAAATTACGCGCTTTAGTTAAAATGATATTTTCTAAATTAGACGCCGTCAAGGAATCAGACTCATCTACATTTAGCCATTGTGCTCCACGTAGAACTTGCTTTTGAACAACAGCTTGTATTGCCTCAACACGCAGCTCTAAACCACGAATATAAAGTGTTACCTTGATGCGCTCATTTGTCTTTTGGCTTTCAGAATACCAATCCGTTACAATTACGCCGCCATTTGCGTCTGTTGAAACAAGTGGCATGAACTTGATAGCCTCTAAGGATGCTTGCCATAAATACGCGTTAACCGAAACACCGCCGCCATTACCATCGGATGATTTTTTCTTTCGATCGCCAGCAAATACAAGCGTTTCATCACCAATTATTGAGCCAAACGTAAATTTACGACGATCTTCACTGTCCATTGGTGCTTGTTCATCTGGCGCATTTTTATCACGATATTTACCACATCCAGCTAATAGAGCCGACATGCTTACAACAAGCATAAGTTTTTTAATTGACATTTTTCTACATTCCGATTAAAGGGATTATCCTTACTTTTATATAGTGTTTTTTTGCAACACGCAACAAACAAGTAAGGCGCGCTTAAAGCATGCCTTAACTTAATCTGCTTTTCGATAAAACAATAGAC
>JANRCF010000046.1 GCA_030727085.1 Alphaproteobacteria bacterium
AGTTTAATGCGCGCAGTTATACGAAATACATTGGATGGAAAATGGTACGCAAAGCCTGTTGGCGCTTCCACTATTACGCAACAAGTTGCGAAAAACTTTTTAGTCGGTAATGACCAATCGTTTGTGCGAAAAGTACGTGAGGCTATTATGTCTATGCGAATCGAAGGTGCATTATCCAAAGATCGCATTCTTGAACTTTATTTCAATCAGATTTACCTTGGAATGCGGAGTTATGGTATTGCCGCGGCTGCATATACATACTTTAAAAAACCACTTCATGAACTGACGCTTGTTGAATGTGCTTTTTTAGCGTCTCTTCCTAAAGCACCTGCAAACTATCATCCGATTAAAGAGCAAAAGAAGGCATTAATGCGCAGAAATGCAACATTAAGGCGGATGGCAGAGGAGGGGGAAATTAGTTATGATGTTGCACAAAGTGCGCAAAATGAGCCATTGAATGTCTTGTTACCTGAACGTTTAAGCCAAATCACGTACGTAAGTGAAGAGATTAGGCGTGAGCTAATGCAACGTTTTAAAGATGGGTCTGTTTATCAAAAAGGCTATTCTATTTACACTTCGCTGGATACAAATATTCAGATGTTTTGTGAACGTTCACTTCGTTTTGGGCTTGAATTGTATGATAAACGTCATGGATATCGTGGCGCACTCTTTCAATTAACATCTATTGAAATGCAAACTTATCAATCATCATTATCAAAAAAAATTAATGCATTAGTGTCATTTCCAAAGAATCGCAAAAAGGATATTGCTGTTGTATTGCGTATTCTTCCTAATTTAATCGAAATAGGATTTGTTGACGGCCGAAAGGGGGAACTTAAACATGAAAACCTTTTAGCTTCAGGCTTTATTAACCTAAAAAAACCTACAGCAAAAAAGCCCATTCAACTGAAATCAATTTTTCATGAAGGTGACGTCATTATGACTACTATTGCCCCTACTTCAACGGGTGTTAATAGTTTTTCGCATTATATGTTGGATCAGATTCCTGCGGTTACGGGAGCGATGGTTGTTATGGACGCAGATACAGGTGAAATACTTGCGATGACAGGAGGGTACAGCGCTGATATTTCTCAATTTAATTGTGCAACACAAGCAGTTCGTCAACCAGGATCAAGTTTTAAGCCATTTGTTTACTTAGCCGCACTTGAATTAGGTTATACGAGGGATACTATTATTGATGACAGTCCTATTGAGGTTGTGCTTGGTGCAGGCCTGGGTATATACGCCCCAAAAAACGCTACACGCAAATCGTTAGGACCAACTCCACTTTATCGTGGTATTGAGCAATCCGTAAATCAAATGACAGTTCGTCTTGCGCATCAAATAGGCATGGGACCTGTCCAAAATATGGCAAAGCGATTAGGAATTTCAAATAATATGCCAGCACAATTAGCCATGTCACTGGGAGCAGGAGGAACGACGCTTCTTAAAATGACAGCAGCCTATGCTACTATTGCAAATAGCGGAAAACGCGTTTTTCCACATTTTATTAAACGAATAAACGACCGTGATGGGCATTTAATTTTTCAAATGCCACCTGCGTTTAATGATCACTTGCATAATCCCACTTTGACGTATCAGAATATGTTAATGGACGACCGTACTCAGGCTATTGAGTCTCAGTATGCGGAACAAATGCAAGAAATGCTGCGTGGTGTCGTTATGCGTGGAAATGCAAAAAAAGTAAATTATCTGCGAGAGCAATATGGTTTGGATATCGGCGGAAAAACAGGGACAACTAATGATTATAAAGATGCTTGGTTTATTGGTTTTATTCGATTTCCATCAAATAAAACGTGGGTTGTTGGCACGTTTGTTGGATTCTCAACGCCAAAATCGTTAGGCAAAGGTGAGGGAGGAGGGCGCGCCGCAGTCCCCATTTTTGAATCATTTTCTTCACATGCAGCAAATTTACATAATATAAAAAAAACATTTACTAAGTTTTCGTAGAATTGATTTATGTTTATTTTATTTTACATATATGAGTAAAAAAAAACGTGCAATTTTAAATTTTCCCGATTATGATCAGAGCATGAGATTTCTAACTTGATTGATAGAATGCCAAGAACAAATGCTGTTTCATTAACAAGTATATTAGAAGAGACGCCAATGATGCCAGAAACATCGGTTCACTTTGAAGAGCCATTGATGCTAGGAAATTCAAAAGAAATCAGCCAAGATCATAAAACCTTATTTAGATACTGGCGTGTACGCATCATGTATTCGATGATGTTTGGGTATGCATCTTTTTATTTGCTACGCGTTAACATGACAATGGCGATGCCCTTTATGCAAAGTGAACTTGGTTATAGTAAAACGCAACTAGGCGCTGTTATTTCAGCTGGTGCAATTCTTTATGGTCTTGGTAAATTTTTCAGTGGTTACCTGGGAGATCGTATTAATGCAAGACACATGATGTCATTTGGTCTGATGATGTCGGCTATTATGAGCTTTGCTATGGGATTTGGATCGCATTTAAGTTGGTTCTTAATTTTTTGGGTGCTTAATAATAGCTTTCAATCCATGGGATGGCCGCCGTGTGCGCGTTTGCTTAATCACTGGTATTCGCCACGTGAATTGGCCAGTAAATGGGCCTTATGGAATTCTTCACAACAAATTGGGTGTTGCATCGTATTAGTATCTGCAGGTTTTATTATTGAGCAGTACGGTTGGCGCTATATGTTCTTTATACCTGCTACTCTTTGCGTGTTTTTAGCTATATTTTTATTTAATCGCTTGCGTGATACGCCTGAATCTCTTGGATTGCCACCTATTGAAGAATATCATGGCCTTAAAAGTATTGCTGATGTGGAAGATGAAAAGAAATCATTCTGGCCATTTTTTAAAACATTCATCTTAAAAAATAAATTAGTTTGGTACGTGTGTATGGCGAATTTCTTTGTGTACGTTGTGCGTATGACTGTTTTTACGTGGGCACCAACCTTTTTAAGTGAGTTCAAAGGAAGTAGTATAAAATTAGCTGGCTTTCAAACAGCTGTGTATGACTTTGCTGGTATTTTTGGAGGATTACTTGCTGGTTATTTATCAGATAAAGTTTTCAAGGGGCATCGTGGCCGTGTGGGTGCGATATTGATGTTCCTATTAATGGGGTGTGTTTTTGCTTTATGGAAGTCACCTGCTGGTGCGACGGCACTGCATTTCTTAATTATGGTTTGTGTTGGCTTTTTGATTTCAGGACCGCAAATCCTTGTTGGTGTTGCGGCATCTGACTTTGCCTCTAAAAGAGCAGCGGGAACTGCTTCTGGCCTGACAGGAACCTTTGGTTACATTGGCACAGGTGTTGCAGGTGTTGGGATTGGCGCCATCGTTGATAATTTTGGCTGGGATTGGGCTTTTATTATGATTACCTTTTCTGCATTACTAGGTGCATTTTTCTTTGCGCTTACATGGAACCACCGTTCAAAAGTGCTGGAAAACAATGTGGAAAACGCTGTAATAGAGTGATATTTAATAAATGACTTATTATGACCGTATCTTAGCAATAAGTCGTCGCTACAATTTAGCCAGTAAGTTGCCCTATGTACTCAGTGTGATGGCAATTGTCTGTGGCTTTATGACATATTGGGCTTTGACACGTGATAATCCGCTGGGTGAAAAAAGTCGATTTATTATTTTTTTCATTTATCTTGATCTTACAATTCTTCTTCTGCTTGCTGTTGTTATTGCGCGTCGCCTTGTTGAGCTTTGGATCGAACATCGACGGGGCTTAAAAGGTTCTAAACTTCATGTGCATATTGTAGCACTGTTTGCCTTTGTCTCTATAACCCCTGCTATTTTTGTCGCCATTTTCTCAGCACTTTTTTTTAATATTGGTGTTGATGCATGGTTTGGAAAACCTGTGCAAGACGCGCTACAACAAGCAAATGTCGTTGCAGAATCATACTTAAAAGAACATAAGAAATCCATCGGCATTGATATTGAGTCCTTGAAGAGGCTTTATGCGCCCCACATGGCTTATATAATCGAGAGCCGCGAAGACTCTGAAAAACAAGAAAAAATATCAGAAGATTTAAGTAATAAAGCACGTGATCGTGGGTTGGCTGAAATTCTTATTTTTGAGGGTCATAAAAATCCACGTACATTGGGACGTTCATATTTTACAATTTCACTTATGCTTGAGGATTTAAAAGAATCACTCACAAAGGCACATGATAAACCAGGTGACCTTGTCATTATCGATTCAACAGTAAAAGATCGAGTTCGCGCATTAATTATGCTTGATCAAACAACAAATACATATTTGCTTGTAGGAAAATTTATCGATACGAATGTGCTGAAACATGTTGATTTAACAAAATCAGCGATAAAAGACTATGCTGCATTGGAGAATCACCGTGCGGATGTTCAAGTAACATTTGTTGTTTTCTTTTCTATTGTGGCTTTGCTTCTTTTGATGGCGGCGATTTGGGTAGGCTTGATTATTGCAGACTTAATGGTTAAGCCTATTACAAAACTAATTGAAGCGGCGCAGGCAGTTGCTGAAGGCGATCTTACGATCAAACTCGAGACGCATGCTTTAAATAATGAGATTGATGATTTATGCCGCTCTTTTAATCGGATGACACACCAGTTATTACAGCAAAAACAAGATTTGATTTTATCGGAAAAAAAGTCAACATGGGCTGATATGGCGCGGAAAATTGCACATGAAATTAAGAACCCGTTAACACCAATTCAGCTATCGGCAGAACGTTTGAAACGTCGTTATTTAAAAGAAATAACAACGGATCCTGATACGTTCAAAGCCTGTGTCGATACAATTATTCGTCAGGTTGGTAGCATTGGTAGCCTTGTAAATGAATTCTCAAATTTTGCACGAATGCCTGAGCCAAAGCTTGAGTCCATTGATTGGATTGAGCTTTGCCAACAGTCGTTATTTTTGCAAAGTCAGGCGCATCCTGAAATCGATTTAGCGTTTGAATCTGATTTTAAAACTTATTCGGCTATGGTAGATCCTTTGCAAATGGGGCAAGTTCTGACGAATCTTTTGCAGAACTCAATTAACGCTGTGGTAGAAAACCAGAATTCTTTATCTAATCCAAAGATTAGGCTTAGACTTTATGAAGAGAACTCTATATTATACATATCAATAGATGATAACGGTCCTGGTTTCCCTGTACACGAGAGAAATAAGTTGCTTGAACCTTATTATACGACGCGTGAAAGAGGTACCGGTTTAGGGCTCGCTATTGTCACTAAAATTGTATCTGATCACTACGGCCGAATTGAGCTAGAAGAAAGCAAAAATCTGGGGGGAGCCTCGGTTGTATTAAGCTTTCCAAAACGAGATAAAAAAGAAAAGGATGCGAACGAATGTCACACGATATCTTAATTGTGGATGATGAAACTGATATCAGGGAGCTTGTTTCTGGAATATTGGAGGATGAGGGTTACCAGACACGTACGGCAGCAGATGGTATAGCCGCATTAGAATGTGTAAAAATGCGTCAGCCAAGTTTAGTGATTTTAGATGTATGGCTTGGTGACGGAGAGCGTGATGGTCTTAAAATTCTTGAAATAATAAAGCGTGACCATCCTTACGTTCCTGTTGTCATGATCAGTGGCCATAGTACGATTGAAACGGCTGTTTCAGCCATTAAAAAAGGCGCATATGACTTTTTAGAAAAGCCATTCCAGTCCGAACGGTTATTACTAATTGCAAAGCGTGCCATAGAGTCATCCAGACTTAAACGCGAAAATGACGAACTTCGTGTGAAAGCACGCGTTACAGCGACAGCCTTAATTGGCAGTGCGGGCAATGTACCTCAGTTGCGTCAAATGGTTGATAAAATAGCAGCAACAAACGGCCGTGTATTTATAACCGGTCCTTTAGGATCTGGAAAAGAATCCGTAGCACGTGAAATTCATTTACAATCAAAGCGTTCAGACGCTCCGTTTTGGGTTGTGAATTGTGGTGCCATGCACCCAACAAAACTAGAAGCTGAGCTTTTAGGAACAGAAATTGCGAATCATGACCAAAGCCAACCACGGAAGATTGGTATTTTAGAGCAAGCACATGGCGGTACGGTTTATTTTGATGAACTTACACAATTGCCGTTACCTCTTCAATCGCGGCTTGTGAAAATATTGCAAGAACAAGCATTCACACGTGTGGGTGGTACGGAAAAAATAGCGATTGACGTTCGCTTTATTGGTGGAACATCAGACGATGTGCAACTAATGATCCAAGAAGGAAATTTCAGAGAAGACTTGTATTATCGTTTAAGTGTGACGCATTTGGTTTTGCCTGCATTAAAAGATCGTGTCGGTGATATTCCAACACTTGCGCAACGATTAATGGAAGAGGCGGCCGCTGCCGCAGGCATGCAAGCGCGACAATTCGCTGAAGACGCAATTGTATTGATGCAATCATATAATTGGCCTGGCGATTTACAACAACTACGCAATGTCATTGATTGGCTGCTAATCATGTCAGGTGCTGAAAGTCAACATCCTATTTTGGCATCTCATTTGCCAGCTGAAATTATTAATGGAAACACGTTTGTATCAAATTGGCAAAGCAAAAGTGCAGATATTGTTGTTCTGCCTTTACGTGAAGCACGTGAAGCGTTTGAACGTGAGTATTTATTAGCTCAAGTAAATCGTTTCTCTGGTAATATTTCGCAAACTGCACGTTTTATTGGAATGGAACGATCAGCGTTACATCGTAAATTACGCGCACTTGGTGTGCATGATGTAAGACATCGTGCTGATGAAGATCCGATTAATGACGAAGCGGTAGGGGCATAACCATTTTATGAAGGTTGTGATTCTTGGTGCTGGTCAGGTTGGTTATAGTATTGCGCGTTATTTAGCGGCGGAAGAAAATGACATTACAGTTGTTGATCAGTCTGCCGAGGTCTTGAGGCGTATTAGCGATAAGATTGACGTTCAGCCAATTCTTGGTTTTGCGTCTCACCCAAATGTATTGAAGAAAGCATGTGCTGAAAACGCCGATTTGCTAATTGCCGTTACCGCTTCGGACGAAGTTAATATGGTGGCGTGTGAAGTAGCGCATTCATTGTTTGGTGTTAAAACGAAAATAGCGCGTATTCGTCACCAGAACTATTTAACATCTGAAAATTCTGCTCATTTCAGGCAAAATATGGCAATTGATGTCACCATATCACCTGAAGTGGAAGTCGCAAAATCGCTTGCACGGAGCACCAAAATAGCCGGTGCATTTGAAGTTATTTCACTCGCTTTTGATAAAGTAAAAGTTATTGGCGTACGTTGCCATGCACGCTCTCCTATCTTAAATACCCCGCTTCGTTTATTATCAACGCAATTTTTGCACCTTGACCTTATTATCATGTGCATATGTCGCGGCGATAAAATTTTCTTTCCAAACAAAGATGATTTGCTGGAAGCAGATGACGAAGTTTACTTCATTGCTCGTCAGGGTGATGTTACGGCTGCAATGGAAGCTTTTGGCTATTTTTCAGAAGAAAAACGAAAGCTTATTATTGTCGGTGGTGGAAATATTGGGCTTGGCTTTGCGCAAGAACTTGAAGCACAAGATAGTGATATTAAAGTTAAAATAATTGAAAAAAATACCGATCGATCTGAAGCAATCGCGCATATTTTAAAATCCACAGAGGTTCTTAATGGTGATGCACTTGATTTTGATGTGCTTGCTGAAGCAAACGTGCAAGAGGCAGAGACAATTCTTGCTCTTACCGATGACGATCGCGTCAATATTTTGGTGTCATTGCTTGCAAAGCGGCAAGGCGCAAAGCGCTCAACATCACTGCTTAATAAAATGACATACGCTAGCCTTGTTACATCGCTTGGTGTGGATGCAATTATTAGTCCTCGGGTTATTACAGTTTCGACGATCTTACAGCATGTCTGTCAGGGGCGTGTTCGTTCGGTTTATTCGCTTGCAGGTGGTTATGCAGAGGTCATTGAAGCAGAAGCACGAGAAACCAGTTATATTATCGGCTTAACTGTCGAGGATGTAACCGTTCGAGATTCTATTCATGTAGCCGCAATTATTAGAGGATCAGAGATTACGCTAAACCCAGCACGCCTTATTATTGGTGTTGGTGATACGTTGATTTTAATGGTCAAGCGTGATTGTGCGCGTAAAGTTGAAAAGCTATTTTCCGTCAGGCCTTCATACTTATAGCGCTAATAGGGGGCGGATCCGCAATTCTCCTAAGTTCTTGCTTCAAATTTTTCGGCACTTCTTACAAAAGAATGCACTCAATTCAGTTCAAATTACTTTTACTTAATCAACCTATTGCTAGTTTTTTTTCAAGAACCCTTTGTTTCCTTATGTTTTGTGGCATTTATAAAAGAGCGTAAATCAAAAATAAAAAGCATTTGTATGCCAAGACCTAAGGAAAACCGCCATATCCCCACCCTTATTAACCGAAAACCAGTTCACTCAATTTATCTTAAAGCATCTTCCCAAACGTCAGAGCGGCCCTGTTTTAAAAACATCCGTTTTCAAAATATTTAATTACATTATGAAATTTTTGTATACGGGCTGTCAGTGGAAGGAGCTCCCCATTGATTTGAATTCAGATGGAAAACCAGAAATTCATTGCACACGTTTTTTCGCATTTTTAAGCATTGGATTAGAAACAAAGTTTTTACTAAAGTTTTTGAAAATTCGGTTTCTGCTTTAAAACAATTTAGATTATTGGATACATCTATTTTGCATGGTGACGGCACAACAACCGTTGCAAACAGGAGAGGGGACAACATCGGATACAGTGGTCACAAACATATAAAGGGTGATAAAATAGCTGCTTTTTGTGATCGACTGTGTAATATTATTGCGCCATTTGCCACGGCTCCTGGTAACAGACATGAATCAGAAATGTTTCCAGAATCGTTTGAACCTCTTAAAAAAATTATAAAAAAAGTTGGGTATATACCTTAAAAACTGCATTGCCAGCCTTGATTCTGCCTATGATAATGCACACCAACCCGTAAAAAAATATTTAATGCAGGTATACGCCAAATATAAAAGAAAATCCCCGCAATCTGAAAAAAACAAAACGAGCCCGCAATTTAATATACGAAGACGACATTTTTCAAGAACGCTTTAAATACTATTGAGCGTGTTTTTGCATAGGAAGACAAATTCAAGCGTCTTCTTATGCGATTTGAACGTATTAGCTTACATCACTTTTCTTTGAAGTTGTTGGCCTATACGATGATCAATCTTGGGCATTTCTGCGGATAAAAAACAACGTTTATGACGCGCACAATGCTGCATTTGAAATGGAGCAAATACTTTTATATTTAATTTTACGATTTACAGAAAAATCTAAACCGAGCACTTTCGAAAGACTTCTTAATACACCCCGAATTGGAAGGGTCATATTGTGACGGAACTTTTACCTAATCAATTACGCTTATGTTTTTAGAAGCATTCCCTTGAATCATAAATGCGTCACTTATGGATTACAAAACTCACAATTCCCCGGATCCGAATGTTTTAGTCCATGAAAAGGCTCATACTTTTCTTCATAACTACATCGAGTACAACCAAAAATATCATGTTTGGTCATCTTTGTTTCTGACTTGCAGCATTGACAAGGCAAACCAGGCTCCACACGAACTTTACCCCAACTGGGCGTATCGCATGCAGGGCAATTCGCAGAAAGTCTATCCGCAAGTTTTTCCGCCAGTTCTTTTATCACGGCCATTCTGGATGGATTGAATTGTGCGCGCATATCGGTTTCTACCCATACGTTCCCGTTTGCCGACTGTTTCATGCATTCGGTAAAGACTTTCTTTAATTCCAACTGGCAATTAATGCCCTTAAATATAGGCGTTTTTGTTTCTCTGTCACTCGGGCGCAAGATTAACGCATGGGATGGAAATTGCACCGCATCCGCAAATTTCAATAATTCTTCTAATGAATTGATCGATTCCTTTCGGTAGTTTGTTTTTTCGCTCACATGTGACATATGTAGGTAAAAATCGTGTTTTCGATCGATAAAATACAAGATTTCATGATCACACGGCGAGAAAGGAATAAAGGGATGCGGCCCAAAGCTACCTTCACTTGCCAAAGCAAACTCAACCGTATCACCAAGCAGATCAAATGCCAACTCACACTTTCTTCGGGCGCATTCAAGAGCATTTCCACTACGCTCAACCTCGCCAGAAAACGTACCAAGTTGATCAGTATCAACCACATACTCCAACACGCCTGCATTTAGTTTCTCAAAAAACGGCGAAGCTATCGCAATCGACTTGGCATGCTTGGTGGTCAGCACAATGCACCTTCCCGCATAAGGAGACCTGGGTTTTAACGATTGCTTTTCCATGTAAAATCTCTATTCAATAAATAGGTTTTTTGCGTATCGGGTTCTATGCAAGCCAGCTTTACCCAGCCATTTCTAAAAAGTTTTTGCAAAACTGGCTGCGCCTTGATAATTGAATCAAGCATATCCATCGGCGCATAGACAACTGTCATTAACCTTAGAGTCTGGTGATAGGCATCCGTATCGCTGCTGAAGACAGATTGCAATGGCAGACCCGTCATCAGGTCACTTGCGTTGCCTTGCATAATCCCCATTTTGCCCGTTATGTTTTTGGTGATTTTACTGCCGCCACCATAAGCCACATTATTCATCGTCGAAAAAAGATATTGCGTGTTTATCCACTGCGCCACAACCATAGGTGCTGTTAAAATTGTTGTAAGTGACGTACCTGCAGGATCGTTTGTATAATCATAGGAATGCAGAAAACAACGACCTTCTAAATCAAGTGAGGCTGTGATGTCACGCGGCCCCACAATAAAGGCAGCATTGCCTGCCAATCCCCATTCAGGACGAACTTGCGCCCAATCCTGTGATCGCAATTTTGTCTTTAGAGCAGATTTAGATGTAACTATTCCCTTTTGCATTTTCTCAAGTCGTGTTGCACTGTTCGTGATCCGCGCTTTTTCTAGATTTTCCTTAAGCTTTTGCACGTCAGGGCAATCTCGACGGCCATAGATAGTCATTTCATCTGTCGTTGTATTATGTTCAGCCGCAACAAAACGCGTTGTTTCTGGAATATCAATACCATTTTTGTGAAGATGAGATCTAACCTTTGAACAATTTAGAATAGCCGCGAGTATTTTTGCATTGCTGCCTCCATGCCTGCCACCGCAGGCTCCGCAATCAAGTGCCGTCGCATACGCATTGTTTTGCGTCGTACTTCCATGTCCACACAACACAACAATAGGTGCAAAATGGTGCGTTAAGCCCATCATTGTAAGCGCATTCTGTGCATAACTGCATTGTTCCGTAAGCGTGATATCTTCCAGTGAGAGCGTAACGTCATACGATTTTTTGATGGTTTCAGTCGCAGTCTTTTTTAATCGTGAAGCAAGCTTTGGTGAAAAACTGCGCAGCCCCATCCAAACCCCACTTGCAAATCCAAGCGACTCTACCAATGCGAAAGGTGTTGTGAAGTTATATTTTAATAACTGATACAGTCTTTTAAATCCGATAAGGCGTTCGTGCTCTTTTGAAACATGCTCACATTTTTGATGACCGCACGGGTACTCTTTAACTTCATGTTTTGGGGAAAGTAGAACCGGACAAGACGCATACGATTCTCCCTTTACTGTATCGGTGATTCTGACAGGAATGCCAAAGAAACCAGCAAAACCAAAGGTTTGATAATCATCTGCTGCCTCTAAGGCTTTGCGAAAGGGTTCAGAACGCACATCGATGCAAAATACAAGCTGTGCCTTTGGCGTATGCGGAACGTGACGTGTTTGAGCAGATAATTTTTCAAGCAAGGGCAGATGATAAGAATCTTCAAGTGTTGTTATCTTTTCAAGCGCACAAGGGTTCGCTTTAGATTTTTCCAAAGCGCATTCATGCCACAGAAGTAATTCCTTAGATTCAGGCCATAGCAACGTGGTAATAATAAGCCTAATTGCTAAATAATCTGCCTGTCTTACTGGGGAATGGTTTGCATCCACACCTGTCCATTCGGTGCGATATTTGACATGTCCAGCCCACCCTGGGAGCGTGGTCAGCATCAATGTTAAGAATTGTATATGATCCTTCTTGGCTATACCAAGGCCTAGCAGACATGCTGAAACGGCCAACTCTGCTGTTTGCGGCAAAGTTTTCAGCCAATTAATCTTTTGTTCATCATTATTATGCAGTTTTGCATCATAAACAGCTAGATGACGCCATGCCGTATAGAGCACCGACTCTTTAAATGGCATAGGAATACTTGCCTGACCATCATCAAACAAAACCTGCAGCCATTTAATGGTCTCACGATTCACATCATCTATTTCCCTTGGAAGTTCAGATTGTTCAAAATAGGCGGCGCCAATGTTAAGGGCATCCTCTATGGGCAAATCTTCCAATCCTTGGAGAGGATTCACCGCAATTAGGTTTTTAAGCGGCCAAAATGGCGCAATCGTTTTAAAACTTTCACTCACCGGATTTAACGCCTCTGTTGCTTCATTGTTTTGCATTGTTATTTCATGCTCGTAGTTACGTGCTGTTTTCATGACTGTTCTCATATATACGTATATTGGTTGCGATGCGAAGTGACCGTTGATGGTGCTGGCTGACTGGAATTAAGTGCTGCAACGTAGCCCTTTAGCATCCACGCAGGTGGTTTGTTTGCTTTTTTATAATGTGAACTAAATAACGTGGCCAACCAAGTAAGTATCAAAGCAAAGATCCCAGCTATATGAAAGCCATTCAAAGACTGCGGTTGCATCAACTGCATCGGCTCCATCACCCAGGTAACAAGTTGAACGCTGACCCCATAGAGCAACCCAAAAAGGCTTGTTAAAATCAAAGCTGGAATTAGGTTCTTTAATGTCTTACGTGACAAGATAGACAGTGCAAATTGACTGGCAGAAAGAAACGATACAAGCATCAGTACAAGCGTCGTATCACCTGCAAGCCAAGATTTACCACTGG
>JANRCF010000047.1:0-5534 GCA_030727085.1 Alphaproteobacteria bacterium
TTTGAAATTAGGGGTTGACGGGCAAGACGGTATCTTCAAACTTGAATGGAGCCATACAACTTTATCTTACCAATTATAGTTGAAAGTTTTTTTAATATCTTTCAATTATAATGGTAAATAAATAAAGTTAATTTATTGTTAATTAATGTTTTTTTCACTAAGACACAAAACCTGGAAGCTTCGCCTCGAATTTTTCACGTCTTGATTTTGATGATGGTAATGCTTGAATGATTTCTTTTGTGATAATAATAGTTTCGCCGCGCCTTGCATCTGCAGTAGGTAATATAGAGAGTAGAAGTGCATTCATTGTTGTTCTTAAATAGGTTACGCAGCGTTCATGCTTGATCGATCGTATGGCGATTTCTTTTAGGGCATCGAGTGTAAATTCTAACGTGATATTGTAGCCTGCTTTAAGCGTAGTGACTGCTTCGCCTATATAGGGTGATTCGGGTCTACTTAAAATATTTGAAAGCATGCGCATATTAAATCGTTCAAACTGAATATGGTTTTGAAAATTTTCGATAAAATCTGGTAAAAAACCTATATCTTCTAAATCATAACTATCAGTAATTTGGGCGCCTGCTTGTATTTGTTTTTTAAAGGAAGCAGTACCAATAAACAGCATATTTCCCGTATTTATATTAAAACGGAGTGAGTCACTGCTGTCAGCAAGTTCTACATCAAAGCAAAGTTTTGTTCCTTTTAATATGGAAAGCCAATCTTCTTGGATTTCAGCGGACGCAGATCTTTTTTCTTCGGTGTCTTGTGAGAAAAGCTGGAGATCAAGATCGTCAATAAAAATAATAGAATGTTCAATTTCTTTAAGATTGAAATCACCTGAAAGGATAATATCTTTTAATGTTTCGTTAATTGAGTTGCTATTCTGATCATATTTGTAATTTTGAAACACAACGGGAATATGGAAATCAGGGTTCGTTCTATACGTCTGTAAAAAATTACGAACACAGGTCAGAGTTGATGTTTTTCCACATCCGTTTTGCCCTGTCAGTAAGATATGGCTACCCCTAACAGGCACATATCCTTGTCTTTTAGCTTCTTCTGGACTTTCAGAGATTAACTTATTAATTTTTTGTCCTAAAAGATATGTGTGTATCGATGTTGCTAATTCAGTCATCGTTGCGTCTTGTTCGCTTAGATGTTGCGTGAGGTATGTTTTTAATTCGAGTATGGTGAAAGGCATAGTTAGGCTATTTTGCATGGGTGCCGTTTCTTGTAATTCCATCGCGTGGACAACGTTGGTTGCATCGTCAAGGGAGTCTGTGAGGTGTGGCACATCATTTCGTCTGCTGCGTTTTCTCGTGCTTTTCTTGGAAGTGGTTTTGCGTTTCAATTTTGAAACAGCGGGGGCAGTGAATTCTGTTGATTTTAAGGATTGTTTTTTAAAAGGCGGGGAGTCACTTTGATTGCCGAGGTCTGCTGCCGTTGCCGTTTTAATAAAACTAACAATCGCTAAACTTGCTGCACATGAAAGTAAAAATGTTTTTGAACTCTTGTGGGGACGCTGCATAGTATTCTCCTTTTGTGGTCTGTTAGAAGAGGTGATTTTAGTAATGCAGAAAATATGAAAAATATTGTTCCTTCATTTAAATTGTAATTATTAATGTATTAACAAAATGTTAATATTGAATGTTATTTATTTTGTTGTAATTTTATTTTAAATAAAAGAATGTAAAATATCTCTGTTTTGATAAATATTGCGTTGGCAGCAAAATCTGCAATAAATCTTCTGGCACAAAAGTGTTGTTGGCGATACAGTAATACATGAAAAAACGGAGTAAATTTATGCAGCACAAACCTGATCTTTGGTATGGAACGACAATCGTTTCTATACGCCGAAATGGCAAAGTTGTTATCGCTGGTGATGGCCAGGTTACGTTGGGAACCCAAATTATTAAAGCGCAAGCAAAGAAAGTTCGTCGTCTTGCTGGCGGGAATGTTATTTCTGGATTTGCAGGTGCGACTGCAGATGCCTTTGCGTTGTTTGAACGTTTAGAGGCTAAGCTTGAACAGTATCCATCGCAGCTTGCACGCGCATGCGTTGAAATGGCAAAAGATTGGCGGACGGATCGTTACTTAAGGCGCCTTGAAGCAATGATGTTGGTGGCTGATAAAAACGTTTCACTTGTGCTGACGGGGACAGGTGATGTGCTTGAACCTGAAGATGGTATTATGGCGATTGGTTCTGGCGGTGGGTTTGCGCTTGCTGCAGCACGAGCCCTTGCTGATATTGATACGCTTGAGGCAGAGTATATTGCCAGGCGTTCTATCGAAATTGCTGGGGATATCTGTATCTATACAAACAAAAATATTATCGTTGAAAGCTTAAGCTTATGAGTACACTTACACCTCGCGAGATTGTCGCGGAACTTGACCGTTTTATTGTAGGGCAAACAGACGCAAAGCGCGCTGTTGCTATTGCGCTTAGAAATCGCTGGCGACGTTTGCAATTGGCGCCTGAATTAATTGATGAAGTTTTGCCTAAAAATATTCTTATGATTGGCCCGACAGGTTGCGGTAAGACAGAAATTGCACGCCGCCTTGCAAAATTAGCGCAGGCGCCTTTTATTAAAATTGAAGCAACCAAGTTTACTGAAGTTGGTTATGTCGGGCGTGATGTAGAGCAGATCATTCGTGATTTGGTTGAGATATCAATTCAAATGTCAAAAGAACGTATGCGCGAAGAAATCAAAGTAAAAGCCGCTGCTCTTGCAGAAGAGCGCGTGTTGGATGCATTAGTAGGTGAATCAGCAAGCCCTGAAACACGTGTGAAGTTTCGCCAAAAGTTGCACGATGGCGAATTGAATGATCGCGAAATTGATATCCAAGTACAAGACAATGGTAATATGTCAATGCCAACAATGGATGTGCCGGGGATGCCAGGTGCGCAGATGGGAATGCTTAATCTTGGTGATATCTTTGGTAAAGCACTTACTGGAAATCGCACAAAAGACCAACGTATGACTGTGCTTGAGGCGCACGATATTCTTGTTGAGGATGAGTCTGAGAAATTACTTGATCATGATAAAGTTGTTCGCGAAGCTTTGGATGCCGTTCAACAAAATGGCATTGTGTTTTTAGATGAAATTGATAAGATTTGCGCGCGATCAGAACGACAGGGTGCGGATGTTAGCCGGGAAGGGGTGCAACGTGACTTGTTGCCTTTGATCGAAGGAACAAATGTATCAACGAAGCATGGTACGGTTAAAACGGATCATATCTTGTTTATTACATCGGGTGCGTTTCATTTAGCAAAGCCATCGGATTTGTTGCCTGAATTGCAAGGACGTTTGCCGATTCGCGTTGAATTGAAGGCATTAACACGTGAAGATTTTGTGCGCATTTTGACAGAACCCGAGGCGAATTTGATTTGTCAGGCAAAGGCATTGTTAGCAACTGAAGGGATTATTCTTGATTTTGATTCGGCTGCGATTGAAGAAATAGCCAGTCTTGCCGCTGAAATCAATCAGAACGTAGAGAATATTGGTGCGCGCCGTTTGCATACGATATTAGAGAAGTTGCTTGAGGAGTTGAGTTTTGATGCGCCTGATCGCGTTGATAAGTCGTTATGCATGACAGCCGCGGATGTAAAAGAAAAAGTTGGCGAGCTTGCAAAGAATCAGGACTTGTCTAAGTTTATTTTGTAATATTTGATTTTTTTAGTTTTCCTCGGGCTAGACCCGAGGACCCATGCACTGTTTTCACTCTAAGTGTGGACCCTGCGATCAAGTCGTAGGGAAACTTACGTGGGATTTTCTTATTGTCATCCCCTGCTCCTCAAATGTGTATTCCCCGGACTCCGATCCGGGGATCTCAAACGTAAAAGATCCTAATGAACTGCAAGATCACCGGGTCACGCCCGGTGAATACACGAAGCAAGGGCGGCAGTATTTGCTAGCCTTTTGCAAGAATGTGCCTAATTTAACACAGTTGCGTGGGAGGTTGCTGTTTCTATGGACGCAGGCGCTTTACATTTATGGTGTGTAATGCTAGGTTTTGGTTCAATTAAGAATAAAAGTTACTCCTATACTTCAAAAAGATAATTAATAAGAAAAGAGTTAATAAATAAGATGAAATTCTCCGATAAATTATTTAAAATTCAAGCTAAAATTTCTGTGTCCGCTCTTATTCTGATGGGAAGCATGTGTCATTTGAGTGCGATGGATCTGGATGATTTTAATCTCTCTGGTGGATTTGAGGTTTCTGGTGAGCGTTTATCTGCCCAGAAGTATGTTGGAAGCTCAGAAAGTCACTATAGTAAGCCTTCTAAAGGAGTTTCTAAATATAAGACGATGTTTTCCCCAGGTTCTGATTATTCTGTTTCTCCTCTGCCTAGAGGGTCAAAGAAAGATTCTTCGCGTCTTTCTTTGGATTCTGCTGGTTCTTTGTCTCCGATGGAGGAGGTCAAGATAACAAACCATAGGAGAGAGCAGAAGAAAGGAGAGGTTCTACTGCAGGGAAAATTTATCCCGCTACAGATTAAAAAGTGCTTGCAGCAGCAAAAATCAGATGGTACCCATACCGCTACTGGCCAATTGGATGAATTAATTAAAGTATTATCGCCGGAAAAAGTTTCAAAGGGGCAGGCTATACATAACGAACAAAGTATGCTTGAGGAACGTAGGGAGCTTGAGCGTTTACGTTTGGAAAACAAAAGACTTTCAGAGTTACGGGAGCAAGAAATAGAGTTGCGGGAGCAAGAAAAAAAGAGTCGTAAAGAGGCAAGTGCTGCATTGCATAAAAGATTGCTAGAGAAAAAGGCTTTAAGCGAAGCCAAAAAAGAAGTTGATGCTAATGCTATAGCTAGGCCTGCGGGCACAAATGGGCAAGAGCAAGCAAATTATAGCTCTCCCCAGCAGCATGGATCAGGAAGTAAATCGAAGAAAAAATTACTTGAAACGAAATTAAAGTCACCTGAGCAACAGGAAATGTACGCGATGGAGTCTGCAGAGAGAGAAGTATCGCCTGAAAAACGATTGACGCTGTCTAAGTCGCAGAATAAAAGCACAAGCGAACTTGTTAATGATCTTCTTTCTACTGATACTTCTGTAAGTGCTAGCAATCGTGACCTTGATCGTTATATCTCAGCGCATGGGGCTCTTTCTGTTTTTAAAGCTACTACTAATGATTCTACTGTAATTCTTGACTTTGGCGGTGATATTGGCAGAAAATCTATGACTTTGGGTGAGTTAAGGGAGAAAGTTGATACATCTAGTGCCACTGATACAGTGTATGATGTTTCAGATTATGTGAAATATCAGCTTGGTGGTGAGCACCGCCAAGCCGTTATTGCTGAGTATGATGAACAACCAGAGGAACAATTGCTGGAAACATTGAAACAGCAAGTATTAACGTCTGTTGGTAATCTTCCTGTTTTGATAGGTAATCTTGCATTGAAGGCTGAAATGCTGAGGGTGTCTCAAGAACAGCTTTTTCAGGCCTATTTCTTGCAGAATGATTATATTAAAGAACTGGAGGCAGATAATAGGCGTATGAGGCAGTTGGCTACTGGTGTT
>JANRCF010000047.1:5634-12831 GCA_030727085.1 Alphaproteobacteria bacterium
AGGCCCCAACGCGCAGCGCAAAAGTATCCTGTAGAGGTTTTTGGGTCTGTGGCCAAACGCCTTCAAGGTAAGTATAGTGAGTGGGAAGTTGCTGAAAAAGGCGGACTCCAGGCTGTCAAGCAAAAAACTACTGTTGAATCACAGCAAAGACAAGATTCTGTTGCTGCTGAAGTGGAAGGACATGCAGCTAGATTGGCTGCCGAAAGTCGAAAACATACTGATAAATTAAAAGGTAAGATTCAGCAAAAGAATGACGCGTTAGTTGTTGCCCAAGAAGAGTTGGAGGCTGCTCAAGAAGAGTTGGTTGCTGCTCGATCCAATCTAGCTGATGTTCAAGGTTCGTTGGAAGACACTCAAGAGTCGTTATTAAAAATCGAGACGGCTAAGAGTGTAAGTGATGCGAAACTTGTAGAGTTAGATCAAAAATTAAAAGAAGCGCAAGCTGAGGGTGACAAAGTTGCTGAGGCAATGTTTGAAGAACTAATTGCAAATGAGAGTAAGCTTAAAGAAGAGCATGACCAAGATAGAGTTTTCCTGGTAAATAAAATTAGAGAGCAAAATATAGAGATAGCAAGATTAAAAGAAGTAGAGAAAAGTAGGGAAGATATGCTTAAGATGGACTTCCCTAAAACCCCTGCTCCAAAAGCTCGAGCAAAAAAGAGTTCTGTCGACACTGAAGCTGAAGAAACTAAATTTGCTGATGTAGTTTCAGGTGATTTGTTTGGTTTTTCAAGCGCGGATTTAGCAGAGGTTCCTGTAGCTGCGAGTGGCGTTCCTTCGGTTGACAGTAGAGCGGGTGGAGCAAAGCCGTCTGGACGTAGAGCTAGGCCTGATGTATTGCATTCTGCTTCACAAGCTGGCGTGGTGAAAGAAGGAAAAAAATAAAGTTATATCAATGCTCAAGTTTTTATATTGATTTTTCGATTTTTACACCAGATGTGACTTGCTGATTTTGGCGTACATAAAACCCAGCGCAATATCTAGGCTGGGTTAATAAAACTTGAGCACCACATAAAGCTATAATCTTTTAGGTGTCAAAGCTTCATATAAAATAAACCATTTAGTAGTGTTTTTGGATATTTTTAGATGGTTTTGTTTTTTACGTTAATTTGTGTATAGTTAAAGAATATAAAATGAATAAAAAACATATATTAATATCTGTCGCTCTGTTCTTTTCTGCTTCTCAAGATGTTTTGCCAGAATACCAGCCATTATTGTCCAAAAATGATTTAGCTTTCAGAGTTGGTGCAGGTGTTTCTGGGAAGCATGTCGCTGTTAATACAGAGGTTAAGACCGTAATGAGTGGCGTTCATGACAGCAAGCAATCATCCGTTTACTCGCAAAATTGCCGTAAATTTCAATGGTCACCAAATATTGAATTGGGCGCTACTATTTTTCAAAAATACTATTTAGGGTTTTCTATAAGCAAGCATTATACGAATGCAAAAAATATGTCAATGATAGGGTATGATGGTGCATCAAGAAGTTTTGAACATGACATTACTCTGAAGTCTTATACTGATTTATTTTTTAAATTAGGGTGTAAGCCTGTTGAAAATATTATGTTATATGGATTGGTTGGGCATTCTTTTGCAAATTGGTCTCATAACACTCAGTCTGTTTTAAATTATGAAGCAACAGGAGTGAAAGTTGTTTATGATTCAAATAGAATGAATCTGAAAACTAAAGGATATGGATTTGGGGCGGGCGTAGGATACTTAATTAATAAGAAATATTCATTAGACTTTGAATATGTATACTATGTGCATCGTCCAAAAGAGTCTGATAAATTTCGAGCGGAAATAATAATTCCAGATTTTTCGTCCCCTCTGCATTTTGAAAGTATCCCTCTTGACGTCCAAAAGAAAGTCAGCCTTTCCTACTCCACAATTGTTGTGCGTTTTTCGTATTTCTTTTCATTCTGATAATGGCGTGGTTGTGTTGGGTCGTTCAAATTTAAAACGATCATACAAAATATCAAATATGTTTATTGCCCGGGCTTGACCCGGGCATCTGCAAATGTATAAGGATCCCCTCGGCAACAGTCAGATCACCGGGTCAAGCCCGATGAATACACGTAGTATTGATGCTCTTTAGAAGTGACGGGGAGCATGAGTCTTTTAAGAACGTTTCTATTACGCATTATTACTTCCGCACACCTCCCATCCTCCCGCCTTGCCAAACACCCCCCAGATTGTTTAAGATGACCCAAGTATATTTTGGGATCATGTGCACATAACTTTCGCACGCTTGAAAACTTTCCAAACAACTCATGAAAGGGGCGCATACACCTGATGACATTCCACAATGGCTCAATTGATTTAACTACCGAAAATACAAACGTACCTATGGCCGACACCTCCACAGACGCTGGCAGTAGTTGCGCTGCACCATCTGATACCCCGCCAAAGGCGCCACCACGCGTTCAGCTATGGCACAAAGTTCTGATGGGGCTTGTTGGCGGCATTTTAACGGGGTTCATCCTGGGGGATCATGCCGCTTATCTCAAGCCCATCGGTGACGTGTTTATTCGCCTTATCAAAATGATTGTGGTGCCGTTGATATTTTTCTCGATCATTAATGGACTCAGCAATATCAAAGACGCGAATCAGCTTGGGCGCATTGGCATCAAAGCTGCATCTGCTTTTGTGCTTTGCACGTGTTTTGCTATTTCTTTAGGGATGTTGGCAGGGTGGTTGTTTCAACCGGGAGTAGGCCTAGTACTTAAAGCAACGACGACAGCAACGCCTCAGGTATTTGACGCTGTTAAAATGTTGCTGGATATCATTCCAGATAATATCATTGGCGCAATGGCGCAAGGCACGATTATGCAGGTTGTGTTCTTTTCAATTTTCTGTGGCATTACGTTGGTTATGATGGGCGACAAAGCCACGCGGATTTTTCTAACGGTAAAGGATCTAACCGAGGTTGTTCTAACCATGATTCGAATGATTGTACGCTTTGCGCCCGTTGCAGCGTTTTGTTTGATGGCATGGTGTGTGGGTACGCAAGGTACTGCAGTTTTGTATAGCCTTAGCAAGCTTGTGATGGCAGGGGTTTTTGCCTTTATGATTCAGTATTTTGTTTTTGGTGGGATCATCGCTGTGTGGGGCAGGTTGTCGCCGCTGCCGTTTTACCGGAAAAGTTTTGAATATCAAGCGATGGCATTTTCAACAAGCAGTACAAAGGCTGCGCTGCCTGTTACGATGTCTGTGTGCCATGATAAAATGGGCGTGTCAAAGTTAAGTTCATCATTCATTCTGCCGTTGGGTGCGACGATCAATATGGATGGCTTGGCGATCTATTTGGGTTTGTGTGCGATTTGCTTTGCGCAGGCAGCTGGGCACGCGTTGACATATAGTGAGTACGCAACGATTATGTTCACAGCAACACTTGGGTCTATCGGCGGAGCAGGTATTCCAAGTGCAGCTATTGTTATGTTGCCGATGATTTTGGGTTCGGTGAACTTACCGCTTGAGGGTGTGTTGTTGATCACCGGCATTGACCGTTTGATGGATACATTCCGCACGACGATCAGCATTACAGGCGATGCTGCCGTGACGTTGGTTGTTGATAGCAGCGAAGGAATGCTGGATAAAGAAAAATATTATAGTTGAATTTTATCTTTTCCTCTTGCGCTATTCAGGTTACACTTAAAACAATGTAAAAATTAGTTTAATTTGAAAGATAAAAAATGACATACAACATCACACTTATTCCTGGCGATGGAATTGGTCCCGAAGTAACAACAGCAGCACGAAAAATCATAGATGCTACGGGAGTTTCAATCAATTGGGAAGAGTGCGAGGCGGGTGCGTCTGTTTTTAAAAAAGGTCAAGCAACAGGCGTTCCGCAAGAAACAATCGATTCCATTGTGCGTAATAAGGTTGCCCTTAAAGGCCCGCTTGAAACGCCAATTGGCTTTGGTGAGAAAAGTGCAAACGTAACGCTGCGTAAACTGTTTGAAGCCTACGGTAATATCCGTCCAGTGCGTGAAATTCCAGGTATTAAGACACCTTATCAAGGACGTAATATTGATTTTGTGATTGTGCGTGAGAATCTTGAGGATCTATATGCAGGGATTGAGCACATGCAAACCCCTGGTGTGGCGCAGTGTTTAAAATTAATTTCCCGTAAAGGTTGCGAGAAAATTGTACGCCTTGCCTTTGAACTTGCGCGAGCAGAGGGACGTAAATCAGTGCATTGTGCAACAAAAGCAAATATTATGAAATTAAGCGAAGGCTTAATGAAACGCACGTTTGAAGAGATCGCACCTGAATATAAGGATATCAGAGCTGAGCATATCATTGTTGATAACGCAGCACACCAGTTAGTTCGAAGGCCAGAGCAATTTGAAGTAATCGTAACCACAAATATGAATGGTGATATTTTAAGCGATTTAGGGTCTGCGCTTATTGGTGGTCTTGGTTTTGCGCCAGGTGCGAATATAGGTGATGAATATGCTATTTTTGAAGCTGTCCATGGGTCTGCCCCAAAGTATGCGGGCAAAAATAATATTAATCCAACAGCTGTTTTGATGTCTGGTATTATGATGTTAAGGCATTTAGGCGAATTTGATGCCGCGAATGCGATTGAACAAGCTTTGTATGTTACATTTGACATTGATGGTAAGCAATTGCGTGATACGAAGGGTGACGAAGGTGCCGTTTCGACAACTGCATTTACGGATGCAGTGATTGCTAATTTAGGAAAAAAGCATCCAACGTGTACATCGCGTGCCTATAACCCGATTAAATTGCCAAAGATTTCAAAAGCACCAGATCTTGTGAAAGTGTCGACGCGTCAAGTGAATGGTCTTGATGTGTTTTTAGAATCAGCCGTCGCGGTTAGCGAGATTGGATCAACATTGGAGTCCGCACTTAGTGACACGCCTGTTTGTTTGAAGATGATTTCGAGCCGTGGTGTAAAGCTTTACCCAGGTGCGAATCCAGCAGCAGATGTTGTTGATATGTTGACGGCGCGTTTAATTGTGAAAGACAGCACGTATAGCTTAACGGATACGGATATTGTACGTATTATAGAAAAAATTTCGCCATGTTATCGTTGGAATCATATTGAAAAATTGAATGTTTTTGATGGTAAGCTAGGGTATACGAAATCGCATGGCGAAGAGTAGGTATAGCGTTTTTCAGAGTAAGGGCAGTGTTTATGAATATACGTGTTGAAAAAGATACGATGGGAACGATTGATGTTGATTCATCCCGTTATTGGGGGGCGCAAACAGAGAGGTCACGTCGTAATTTTAAAATAGGCGGCGAGCAAATGCCTATTGCGCTTATTCACGCATATGCACACCTAAAATTTATTGCTGCTGAGGTCAATGGATCCTTAGGATTATTAAAGCCAGAATGGGTCGATGCAATTAGAGTTGCATCAAATGAGATCATAGAAGGGAAATTAGATGATCATTTCCCGCTCGTTGTCTGGCAAACAGGCTCTGGTACCCAAACAAATATGAACTTGAATGAAGTAATTGCTTATCGAGCAAATATGCACTTAGGTGAAGTGGGGACAGTGCATCCTAATGATCATGTTGATATGGGTCAATCAACAAATGATACGTTTCCAACGGCAATGCATATTGCTGTTGCTCTCGCTGTGCATAAAAAGTTATTACCAGCACTTCGTGCTATGCGTACTGTGTTAATTGAAAAGGCAAAAGAATTTGAGCATCTTATTAAAGTAGGTCGAACACATTTGCAAGATGCTACGCCTCTGACACTGGGGCAGGAATTCAATTGTTATGCAACGCAAGTGCAACTTGGCATCGATAGAATAGAAAGCGCCTTGCCGCGCGTTTACCGCATTGCAATGGGTGGAACAGCTGTAGGCACAGGACTTAATTGCCCTAAAGGTTTTAAAGAAGCATTTTCAGAAAAATTGCAAGCGCGCCTTGGATTGCCATTTGAGCCGGCAACTGATTTATTTGAAGCGATAGCAACACATGACACACTCGTAGAATTTTCTGGGCAACTTAATGTCTTTGCTGCAAGCTTTATGAAAATGGCGAATGACATTCGTTTTCTTGGTTCTGGCCCAATGTGCGGTTTGGGTGAGCTTTATCTTCCCGCCAATGAACCAGGATCATCAATTATGCCAGGTAAAGTAAATCCAACGCAGGCAGAGGCGATGACAATGGTTTGTTGTCAAATTATTGGAAATCATACAACTATTACGATGGCTGGGTCACAAGGGCATTTTCAGCTTAACGAATTCAAACCAGTTATTATATTTAATCTATTACAATCCATTAATCTTTTGGCTGATGCGTCACAGAGTTTTACCGACAATTGTTTGTGCGGTATAAAGGCGAATGAAAAGAAACTGAAAGAGAATATTGAGAAGTCTCTTATGTTGGTGACAGCTTTGAATCCTATCATTGGCTATGAAAAAGCTGCGCAGGTTGCTAAATGTGCATTAAAAGATAATATAAGTCTAAAAGCGGCCGCGCTGCAGTTAGGATGTATGACAGCGGAGGCTTTTGATGCTGCTGTTGTGCCTGAGCTTATGTTAGGTTGATAGTGAACGTCTACTTTATTAACCGATTATACTTTTTTAAATAATGTTTAAAAATCAGTGCTCATATTTTCCGTTACTTTTTTAGAAAAGTCTTTGTCATTCCCGCTTTGGCTGTAAATCTAGAAAATGTCCTTTCAAAACCCGTCAGTTTTTGAGAGATTTAATCAGCCTAGATCTCCTTCCCTGCGGGAATGACGGTAATAAAATAAAAGTGACGGGTAGCATGATCTGCGCCATGATTTAGTTTCTTTTAACAAAGATAAAGAGTGTTTTTCATTGTTGGCTGTCGTAATTATTAGTTTTCATAAAGAGCTTTATTTTTCCTTATAATCTTTATAATTTCGAGTAACATTAATATTTTTTTTGTTAACTTTTTGTTAAATATTTATCTGATATATTATAGTTGATAGTTAAAAAAAGATTGATATTAATATTTTTTTATATTCAAAGAAAAATTTGGATATAATTTATTAGTAATTTGAACTGAGGGGATTTTAAGTATGTTTAAGCATAGATCATTTGTGTTAACTTTGCTTGTAGCAACAGCATCAACGGTGTTTGCTTCGACAGCGACTACGACAACGCAAGCGACAACATCACCAGCGCCTGTCGCAGCGGTAGTTGCACCTGCGCCGGCGGTGACAGAAGCCTCATCAG
>JANRCF010000048.1 GCA_030727085.1 Alphaproteobacteria bacterium
CTACTTGCTTGTTCCTGTGTAGACTCATCTTTTTTTGTATTTTTTTTATTTTCAGCCATTTAGAAAACTCCTTTTGCATTGCATAGATAAATTATTATTTATTTTTAGAATATTAATAAATTTTTATTACGCATCGAGCGGGAGACGAATCTGAACACGTAAGCCTCCCATAGGAGAGTTCATCAAATCAATCTGTCCACCATGAGATAGCACAACATCACGTGCCACACTCAAACCTAAACCAACGCCGACCTTATCAAGATTACGTGCCTGATCAAGCCTATAAAACGGTTTAAAAACATGCTCACGCTCACTGATTGGAATACCTGGACCATCATCATCAAACGTAATGACAGCCATAACACCAAAACGCTTAACATCAATTAAAAGGTTCTTTGCGTACTTCTCAGAGTTTACCACTAAATTAGTTAAGCAACGGTTAAGAAAGGTCTTTTTTATTTTGATATTTAAATTAGAATCTCCTTGAATATCTATAGATATAACGTGATGATGCTCTGTTATTTTTTGGATCCATGGCAACAAAGTTACTGTTTGTTTTGCTTCTTCTGTTGTTCCCCTTGCAAATGATAAAAACCCCTCGACCATATGGTGCAGCATCGTTACGTCGGCTTCGATCTGTTGTTTTTGTGAACTATCAGGTAGCATGACAGCTGAAAGCTTAAGTCGCGTAATTGGCGTGCGCAAGTCATGAGAAACCCCGGCAAGCATTTCAATACGCTCGTGCAAAAGACGCGTCACACGCTCACGCATGCGCAAAAATGCATACCCCGCTTTTCGAACCTCGACCGCGCCTTCTGCTTTGAACGGGACTAGCTCGTCTCCTTTTCCAAAACGCTCAGCGGCTTCTGCTAAACGTCGTATGGGCCTAATTTGGTTGCGCATAAAAATGGACGCCACAGCAAACAAAAGCATCGCAGAAACCGTCGTCCAAATTAAAACAAGTGGCGTTGTGCGGCTAAACAAACGTTTCCGAAGGAGAGACGCTGTCATCACACCCTTTTTTGTTTGCACGGATATATAAATCGTTTCCGGTGTCATGCGCACATAATGTGGTGACTTTAATTTTTCTTCAAGTGCAGCAACAAGCGGCTCATAAAGCCAGTTTTCACGATATTGCCCCGTACGATCAAGGGTCTTATTTTCATCAAACATCAAATCTAAATTTAAATAAACCTTTGCCAAGGCTTTTAGCTGATCAATCGACGTATCAGGAGCATCATGCCACGCCATCACAAGCGCCATTTCCCCGGCTATGTTTTGTGAAAGTGTGCGCAAAATTGTTTCTGTGTGTCGTTCAAAGAATATGTATCCCAAAACAACTTGCAGTAAAATTAGAGGCATCATTAAAATAATAAGTGTGCGGCCAAAAAGACTTTGCGGCAAAAAACGCTTTAATGTGATAAATGGACGAAAAGAAGAAATCATAAAACGGAGTCCAAAGAAAAATATCTTGGATTTAGTTTAACTGAATGAATTCAATAATGCTAATTGTGAAAAAAGCTAGCGCTTACTAATCACGCTTTTCTTTCTATTATGCAGATTGCGGGGACGATAAAGCCGTATAAGCTTCATTTTCGATGTTTTTTGCTGCACATGCAAAATCAACAAAGCCAATGCAACAGACAGTGCTGTCGTTATTTCTGCATACAAAAATAATTGCCCGTGTGGCATCGCAAAAGAGATATTGTGTGTTAACTCACTTGCCGTTGCTGGAATTGATACAATAAACAAACATGACGCATATCCAACTGCCAGCCAAAAACAAAAGAGCTGCAGCGACAGGATACTTAAAGCACGTAACTTTCGAAACTTTAATGTCATTTTAAAAAACTCCAACTATCAAACTTTAATTATCTATAAGATTAGGTGCAAAATATTAATAAAAGGTTACTATTCCATTTTTTTTTGCCGCAATGGCTCTAATGATTAAGGGGTGGCGGTTGGCGGCGAATTAAGCAATAATTAATATAATTGTGTTAAATCTAAATTAAACATACATAATATAGAGATTTTAAAATGGATAAACCGTTGTGGCTGTGGATTGCTTTTGGAATCGTTATCGTCTTCTTGCTGGCCTTTGATTTATGTCTAAGCCGCTGGAAATCACGCGATCTAAGCATTAAAACAAACGTTCTTTTAAGCAGCTTCTACATCCTAGTAACAGTTATGTTCGGCGGATGGGTTTGGCATCAATTAGGTCCTGATCTTGCGCGTAAATTCTTTATCGGATGGTCCTTAGAAAAAACACTTGCGCTAGACAATGTGATTATCATAGCCTGTATTTTTAATTATTTTGGCATTCCCCCCTTATATCAGCATCGCGTCTTGTTTTGGGGCATCCTGGGAGTCATTGTTCTACGTGCAATTGTAATTTACATGGGGGTAACACTTGTTTCTAACTTTAGTTGGGTGCTTTTCGTTTTTGCAGCGCTTCTTATTGTGATGGGTGTTAAAATGCTGTTTACATCAAATACAGAGCCTGACCTTTCAAAAAACAAGGCGCTTCAATTTATGAATAAGCACTTTCGCATTACGAAAGAATTACACGGCAATTCATTTTTCATCACAAAAATAGAAAATGGCAAAAAATATCTTTGGTGCACGCCTTTGTTCGTCGCACTTGTGATGATTGAATGTATTGATCTTGTTTTTGCAATGGATAGCTTGCCAGCCATATTTGCTATCACAACAGATACATATATTATTTACACAAGCAATATCTTTGCTATTTTGGGCCTTCGATCGCTGTATTTCGTGCTTTCCTCAATAATACATCGTTTTCACTTCATTAATTACATCGTTGCTTTAATGTTAATTGGTATTGGCATCTCATTTTTTATGAAAAAATTTGGTTCATAAGGTTAGCAAAAAAACGTTTTTCTTGAATTCCCACCTGTTTTCAATTAGTGTTTATCCTAGATCTGGAGAGGTGGCCGAGTGGTTGATGGCGCCCGCTTGGAAAGCGTGTATGCGGGGAACCGTATCGAGGGTTCGAATCCCTTCCTCTCCTCCATTTCTCTCTTGCACAAAGTGCTATAGCGAGCCAAGTCATGATAAGATTCACTTTATCAACCACTTATGGAAATGCATGAAAAACAGGCTGCCGCTTCAACTACAAAGAACTTAAATTAAATATCGACTAACATTAAAATGCGATCTAAATTTTGCACGAAAATCAGATCATGCTTGCCTATAATTTTATGCTTTCTGAACCTGTCGCAAACTTAAAGCAGCCGCCCAAATGGAATTTACGAATCCAGCAGCGGATTTAGAGAGGCTTTTTCTAAAATCATGGGTGCGCCCCCAACAAAATTTAACCAACATCACGCAGTGTGCAAGTTTTTCTATTTGATCAAAACCTCTAAAGCTAACTATTTTTGAGGAGTTTTAATTTGGTTAAAATAACTTGCGCAGTGGATAGCATCATAAAATACTCAAAGCATCTTGGCTTGATACAAGGCTTAGCCCCATATTGCAATTGCTGATGAGATGGGTCTTTACCTTTTAGAATTCATAGATAGGCGCGGTTTAAAGCCTGAGGTTGAAAGGCTTAGAATCAAGACAAAAGCAGCTATTATTCCAGGCATAACCGATCCAATTGCGTCAATTACATTTGACCCCCTCTCCTACTTCGATAGCGCCTCAATCATCCCGCGCAACGTCCGTACATCTTGTTGAAACAACATCTGCCGCTTAAATAGCCCAAATAAATTACGACGCATCAACGGCTTTTTCGCCTCTGTTCGCCAGAAATGTGTTTGATCAAGCTTTTCTTCCAAATAATTTAAAAAACTATCCACGTCCGCTGCTGTTGCTGGCACCGTTTCCCCTTGTTGCCAAAAGGATGCCGCATTTGTTTGCTTTTGATACAATTCGTACAACACAATCCCAACAGCTTGCGCTATATTAAGTGATGAAAATTCAGGGTTCACAGGAATCTGCAGCGTTGCATTACATAATGCAATTTGATCGGTGGTCAATCCTGTGCGCTCTGGGCCAAACACAATGCCTATAGGATATGGCAAGGTCGACAAACTATCTACAAAAGCACGTGGCGTTAGGTAATGCTTAATTACATCTCGTGGATTAGCTGTTGTGCCGATGACCGTGCAGCAATCCGCTGTCGCGGCTTCAAAGGAATCAAACACTTCAGCATTCTCCAAAATAGCACTTGCCCCAACCGTCATAACCATAGCCTTTGGGTCATCGATAGCAACCTTTGGCGCCACCAACCTAAGTTTACTATGTGCAAAGTTCCCCATCACACGCGCAATAGCGCCTAAATTCTCTGGCAATTGTATACCAACAAGTATAATGAACGTGGACATGCCGTTTTAAATTCCCTAAAGTTATGTGCGAACACTTTAAACTTGATAAAACCACGATGAAACCCTGGCATGCAACTATTTTAACGCTTTTCCCTGAAATGTTTCCTGGACCATTAGCGCACTCAATCGCAGGCAAATCCTTAGAAAAAAACCAATGGCAACTTAGCACAATTAACATTCGCGATTTTGCAAAAGACAAACATCATACCGTTGATGACACCCCTTATGGCGGCGGCACCGGACTCGTTATGATGGCAGATGTGGTGGACGAAGCATTATGTGCCGCAGAAAGTGCGTATGCAGAACAAGAACAACCTCAGTATATATATGTAACACCGCGCGGCAAACCCTTCACGCATGATTTAGCTCGCAAGCTCAGCAAAAATAGTTCAGGCATTATCATTTTATGTGGACGCTACGAAGGCATTGATGATCGCGCGATCGAACATTGGCGCGAAGAAAAAGGACTTATCGAAGTCAGCATTGGTGATTATGTACTCTCTGGCGGCGAAATGGCTGCGCTTGTGTTGATGGATGCATGCGTACGTTTACTACCTGGCGTTTTAGTTAAAGAAGATGCAACCACATCGGAAAGCTTTGAGGAAGGTTTGCTTGAATTTTCGCAATACACAAAGCCGCGCGTCTGGAAAGATAAAGCCGTCCCAGAAGTTTTACTATCAGGTGATCATGGAAAAATAGCACAATGGCGCCTACAATCAGCAAAAGCCATAACAAAAGAACGCCGCCCTGATTTATGGGGGAAACATTTAATTTGATTTTTAGACCAAAATCCATTAAGATGAACTCGCATTTGGCATAATATGGTCGTGCCTGGAATTCTACTGTCGGGTGACCACTTAAAGAACGCTGCATAGCGATTGCTTATTTTAAAATAGGTATTAAAGAAACCAGTAGACCAAATAACAATAAGCGTTTGTCATTTTTGACAAACAGTGAAACCCATCAGGGAACCAATAGAAACGTTGAGTTCACTGCCAAAGGAGCCTAAAAATGAATTTATTACAAACGATTGAAAATGAACACCGTCTCAAATTATCCGAAGGAAAAGTAATTCCTGATTTTCGTGCAGGTGACACTGTTCGTGTTTTTGTTAAAGTTGTAGAAGGTGAACGTGAACGTGTTCAGCCATACGAAGGTGTTGTTCTTGGTCGCAAAAATCGCGGCATCAACTCGTCTTTCCGCGTACGCAAATTGTCCTACGGTGAAGGCGTTGAACGTGTGTTCCCACTTTATTCACCAAACATTCGTATTGAGGTTATTCGTCACGGTGATGTATGTCGTTCGAAGTTATATTATCTTCGTGGCCGTACCGGTAAGAGCGCACGTATTGCGGAACGCCGTCGTGATGTTAGAAAAATTCCTGCTAAAGGAGCAGCGGCTGCACCTGCAGCTACGCCAGCGGCACCTACAGCTGAGTAGTTTTTTCTAGTTATTAATGTATAGAAGCCTGAAGCGGAAAACTGTTTCAGGCTTTTTGCTTTTTTGCATGACGAATAACATTCAAAATACTTAAAGATTGCTGATAATTTTAGATGATATTTCCAACCATATTTGGTAAACTTTTCGTACTAGCTTTGCAATAGCTTAAACGACAAATAATGAATGGTAATATCGATGACTCCGACAAAATGTATGTATTTTCTAAAAAGATTTTTCACGCACCTTGCCCTTATTTCTTTGTCTACGGCAGGCTTAACAAACAATGTATTTAGTGACGCATCTGCTAAAGAAGACACCCCAGTAGCTGAAAAAAGGGCAAAGAAGAAAAATAAAGAGAATAATGAAAATGATGATGATAATAAAAAGCAGGACAAAGAAAATGCTGAACCGCCTCTTAATAACGTAGAAGCTTTTCCCTTTACGTGGTTAAAACCAGCAGAAGCGACACTTGCCTCAGACAATGCCGCAGCAACAATCAATCAAGCTAATGCGCCATACACAATCACCGGCTATTTCTCCCCAACTTGCGGGCACTGCGGACATTTCTTTAAAACTGAGCTACCTGTTATCCGTACAAAATATATTAACCCAGGAAAAATGAGATTTGGCATACGTCCTTTCTGTCACCACCCTATTGATTTTGTCGTAACACAACTTGCTTGGAATCGTGGCGCTGACCGATTCATGGATGCATTTTCACTGTTTATGGAAAATCAAGATGTATGGTTCGAGTTTCTTATGATTCCAGCAGCAGAAAAAGAAAAACGCAAAGAAGCAATCAATAAAATGATTGAAAAACTACCTGCAACCGTTGATCGTAACAAAGCTTTGGTAAAATTCAATATTAATGAAGAAAATCCAAAATCATCCGTTCTTTTATTTGCGCTTGCAAATGGCTTTTCACTTGAAGAAATCGATGCGGCGATAAATTCAGAAGAATCAGAAAAAATTGAGAACCGACTTATTGTGGCTGTAATTGAAGCAAAAGATAACGAAGGAAAAAGCATAACTGCAATACCTACGTTTTATATAAATGACATATGCCAAGACAATCCTCTTACGTTGAATGATTTTGAAAGCCTTATCAAAACAGGGCGTATCGTGCCCCGCCCGAAAGAGCCAACACAAACAACTTTACCATCAGCAACACCGATTAATAATGCGTTTGCATCGATTGCGCCGCCCAAATAATAAGTTATGAAAATTATTGCTGGCTATTCAAGTGTCAATCTCACACATGCTGTTTGCAAAATGCTAGACACCAAGCCAGTTCTTCCTACGTATAAACGCTTTTCAGATGGTGAAATATCAGTAGATATTGCGCAAAAAGACATTCAAGATGATGCGTGCCTTTTGATACATTCACTATCAGAGCCCGTAAATGAGACGATAATAGCGTTGCTGTTGACGATCAATGCATTAAAGCAAAGTGGTGCTAAAAAGATTGTCGTATGCCTGCCCTATTTAGCCTATACACGGCAAACGGCAGCTTCCTTAATTACATCTCTAATAGATGCTGCTGGAGCGCACAAATGCATTACTATTGATCCACATACAACTATAAGGAATGCAATAATTCCCATTGATGCTTTATCGACCGCTCAATTATTTGCAGATCATATTAAGGCAACACACAACTTACAAAATTTAGTAATCGTCGCACCTGATCAAGGTGGAGTTGAGCGATGCAAACACGTGCGAGATGCATTGGAATTGACGTCTAGCCTTGCCTGTATCGATAAAATTCGCGTAGATGGATTATGCACAGTGCAAGCTGTTCATGGCGATGTTCTCGGTAAACGCTGTGTTATTGTGGATGATATTATCGATACTGGCACAACTCTATGTAATGCCGCTGAGGCGCTGATACAAAACGGCGCATTAGAAGTATTTGCCTATTGCACCCATGGTGTTTTATCAGGAGGCGCACTTGATCGTGTGAAACAATCACCTATCATGAACTTGGTGATCACGAATACGATCGCACCAAAAATAGAAATAATAAAAACACCAAAAATTGAGATATTAAATATTACACTAATATTGACAAATCATCTTCAAAAAAATAGGTATACTGATTAAAGCAGCATACCTATTTTTAACGTGTCTGGATATTTACAGTATTAGACTGGCCTATGTGTTTTCAACCATGCTTTTATAGCATTTAATTTGCCACGAGGTTTTGCATTCCAAGCGTCTCCATAAACACCAATTTCTCCTGTTGGACTCATCGCTTCATTAAAGGCATCCAAGTGAATTCCTCTTAACCAAATATAAGAAGCATGGCCAGGAAGCTGCTCCATAAAGTTATTGAGCTCCAATGTATCATTTCTAAGTTGCTCGAGCTTTGTTAGATATTTCTTTATAGCATTTAATTTGCCACGAGGATTTGCATTCCAAGCGTCTCCATAAATACCAATTTCACCTATTGGACTCATCGCTGCATCAAAAACATCACGATAAGGCTGTTCATCTAACCAAATATAAGAAGCATGGCCAGGAAGCTGCTCCATAAAGCCATCGAGTTCCGCTTGTGGATCAGCTGCTCTGATGCTGCTAAAAGACGCCACCACCAGAATAGAAATTCCTAAGCAAAAAAACGACCTTAATAATAAAGATGATTTTGTTTTGTTTAACATTATTAACATAAATGAACTCCTATAAAATATAATAAATTATCAAATCATCCTATAGATATAGATAGATATACAAAAATAGAAAGTCAAGGGGCAAACAAAAATATTTTACATCTTGCACAAAACAGGTGAATATTTTCAATAATTAATAACAACCAATTGGATTATCTTTGATTAGAGTGGTTTTATTAACTCTTCCTTCACCTCCTGCTGCTGGCGTTGCCACATTTGCGCGTACAAACCACCCTTCGTCAGCAACTCATCATGGCTACCCATTTCAGCCACAACACCTTTATCCAACACCAGAATCGTGTCAGCGTGAATCACCGTCGATAGCCTATGCGCAATAGTCAGTGTGGTTTTATTCTTTGAAATGCGCTCCAAATTATCTTGTATTAACTTTTCCGTTTTCGTATCCAATGCCGATGTCGCCTCATCGAAAATAAAGAAGATTGGCTTTTTAAGTAGTGTTCGTGCAATCGCCACGCGCTGCTTTTCACCACCTGATAGCCTTAACCCACGTTCACCCACAAGGGTTTCGAATTTTTTCGGCAAGCTTTCAATGAAATCATAAATCTCAGCCTTTTTAGCAGCGTTAATAATTTCAGGCTCAGTGGCATTAGGATTTCCATATGCAATGTTGTAATGAATTGTGTCATTAAACAAAACAGTGTCTTGCGGCACAATGCCGATCATCGCCCGCAGGCTTTTTTGTGAAATCTTTCGAATATCCACACCATCAATTTTAACGGCGCCGCCAATCACATCATAAAAACGAAACAGCAACCGCGCGAGTGTAGACTTGCCTGCACCACTGGAACCCACAACAGCAACCGTATGTCCAACTCGAATGGTAAAGTTCATATCCTTTAAAATACTGCGATCTGAATCATAATGAAAATCCACATGTTCAAACGTCACGCCCGTCTTTATATCAACAATGTCAACCGCATCAGACGCATCACAAATTTCTCGTGGCTCATTCAGCAGCTGAAACATCTGTTCGATATTCACTAGCGACAGCTTAATTTCACGGTAAGCAAACCCAAGGTTAAATAGCGGAATGGTTAACTGAAACAAAAACGTATTGATGGCCACTAAATCGCCTGTGGTCATTGCGCCTTTTTGCACATCTAGCGCTGCCATACAAACAATGGCGATTAGCCCAAATGATAGAACAACAGCTTGCCCAAAGTTAAGATATGAAAGACTCCACTTGTTCTGAACCGCAGATTTCTCATAAGCGATCAGCCCTACATCAAATCGATGTCGCTCATGCAATTCATTGCCAAAATATTTCACCGTTTCATAGTTAAGCAAACTATCGATGGCTTTTGACTGTGCGCTTGTATCAGCATCATTCATTTCACGCACATAACGAATGCGCCATTCCGTCAATTTTAGGGTGTATGCAATATACAAAATCATCGTAATCACAATCACAAATGTATAACGCACATCATACATTAGGCTAAGTGCAACACTTACCATCAGAATTTCAAGTGCTGTCGGCACAATATTAAACGTGAGAAACGTCATTAATGTTTCAATTGCTTTTGTTCCGCGCTCGATAATGCGCGATACACCCCCTGTGTGCCTGGCTATATGAAAACGCAAACTAAGCTGATGAAGATGTTCAAAAACATCCAGTCCCACCTGACGAAGCGCACGCTGTGTAACAGAAGCAAAGGTTGTGTCACGCATTTCCGAGAAAAATGATGACAAAATGCGAACAAGCCCGTACAGACCAACCCATACAAAAACCACATTGAATGATTTATGTTCGGTCAATGCATCAATAATAGATTTAAAAATTAATGGAACAAGAATCAATGTACTTTTTGACACAATCAGCGCAAGAACAGCAATAACAAGACGTGTCTTGGCACCTTTCAAATCACGAGGCCAAAGAAATGGCCAAAGTCTTTTAAATGTAATTATTTTCGGTTTTTTAATATTTTCCATTGACATTTGTCCTAAGGCATCTTATTTCATGGTAGTAATGGTAGTGGCACACAACTATAATGAAGTGTAGCATTTACACAAGGATAAAACCATGACTGCCGGGTTTCAACCTCGTTTATTTTCTGAAAAGTCGCAACCGCGTCGTCGAAATGTATTTGAAGGCGTGACGAAGTGTATCTTTGAAGGCACCGAGCCAGACACATTCATTCTGTATTTCAAAGATAATCATCCGCTCAATACTACTGACGCTCAAGACTATCCAGAACTAAGTGGCAAAGGTGTCATCAACAACCGTTTTTCTGAGATGATTTTTAGGCGCTTGGGCGAACTTAATATTGATCATCATTTAGTGCGTCGTCTCAATATGCGTGAACAGCTTGTCCGTATTGCAGAAAGCTTGCCTTTCTTTGTCGAGGTTCATAATAAATCGTGTGATGATTTTACTGACCGCTTTGGGCTTGAAAAATACGATCAATTACCAGAAATGATTCCTGAACTTCGCTTTAAAAACAAGAACGCAAATAATCCTATTGTTGCACCGCAGCATCTTGTGGCTTTTGGTCTTACCGACCATGAAGAGCTCGATCAATTGTTTGCAACAATACAACGTATCAATGACTTTCTAATGGGGCAGTTCTCTGCTATTAATATGAGTCTACTTCGATACAAACTTGAATTTGGCCGCATCTACTTATCAGAAAATCCAATGGATACAAGACTTATTCTGATTGATGAAATCAGTCTTGATACATGCCGTGTTTTGGACAATCTAACCTCAAAACGTCTCGACATGTATGATAGCACAAATGACGACACCCCTGACGTTACTGGCTACCACGAGCTAGCACGACGTTTTGGCATTTTACATGATCACCCGTCACACTCGCCGGAACCAACTTTAGGGTCGATGACAGAGCAAAGCATACTGTCGCCAGAGCTTCTAATCAAGCCACAAACATCCATATAAACCTAATAAAAATGAGAGACTAACTACTAATGGCTATTTCTATTACTGACTTAAGACAACTGCTAAACGATGCCTTTCCCGACGCCAGCATTGATGTCGTTGATTTGGCAGGCGATAACGATCATTATCAAGCGTCTATTGTATCTGAACAATTCATCGGGAAAAGCCGCGTTCAGCAGCATCAAATGGTGTATCAAGCTTTAAAAGGCAAGATGGGCGACGAACTCCATGCCCTGGCACTAAAAACACGCACACCCGCAGCCAATTAATTAAACCTTATAAGGACTTAAAATTTTTATGCAGAATATTCACGAACGTATTGAAAATGATCTCCAGGAGAATGCCGTTGTATTGTATATGAAAGGTACCGCGCAGATGCCACAATGTGGTTTTTCAGCTGTTGTTGAGCAAGTGCTCAATTCACTGGGCGTGCCATTTAAAGATATTAATGTGCTGGCAGACCAAGAAATTCGCCAAGGAATAAAAGACTTCAGTAATTGGCCAACAATCCCTCAGCTTTATATGAAAGGTGAATTCATTGGTGGATGCGATATCGTACGCGAAATGCATCAAACAGGTGAATTGCAAGCGATGTTAAGCGACAAACAAATCATACCATCATTACATACCGCTGAAGACAAAGATCAAACTGAAACAGAACAATAGTTTAAAAAGTGCCTGAGAAAAAATACAGGCAAAAAAATAAAACGGCAGGCGTATTTAAATGCTCTGCCTTTTTACACATTTACTTATTAATAATTATTTATGACGCACAACCACAAGGTGATTTGCATCAATTGACAGCACGTCAAACACAAACGTTTCTTGTTTTCCATTTGAAACAATAGAAGAACTAACAGTTGCCGATCCCCCGCCATTCTTTGCTTGTGTCAGCATGTTATTAAAATTTTGAATTTCGGTCTGATCAGTAACTAAGCCATTGTTTCGTGGATTTGTATGCAAACGGTAGATTTCGCCATTTTGACCAAACGTCAAACAAATCACAGCTTCATTTAATGAAACCCTTAGAGCAACGGCAAATGCAGCTTCGCCCTTAACATCTGCTGAAAGATTAGAATTATTCGTCACATATTGAAGGATTGAATCTTTAACATCTTGAGTTAAAGCATTTGAGTTGCCTTGTTGTGATGTACCTTTCGATTGCGATGTGCTTTGGGCTTGCTGCCCCGCAGAATTACTTTGTTGTGGCATCCCAAAACCACTTTGTTGTGGCATTCCATAACCACTTTGTTGCCGCATTCCATAACCACTTTGTTGAGGCATCCCATAACCACTTTGTTGAGGCATCCCATAAC
>JANRCF010000049.1:0-4524 GCA_030727085.1 Alphaproteobacteria bacterium
GATGAAGTCTTTCAAAAAAATGTTAACCGTGTTGCACTTCAAACTTGAATGGAGCGAGGTCCTAATTAATATTTATAGGTTGATCAATGCATACGTTGGCATTCCAGGATCAATTGTTAACCAGATAAGCATGGGAGGAGATCAACCTTTTGATAAAGCTGCATACTTAAATCATCGCGTTGCAGCCACCGAACGTCGCACAGAAAAATATGAAGCTGCCACACCGTTAAATTGCCCTGATGCACATGTTCTTGGTCGCACAGTGCGCGAACTTTTCCCCTATTTCACTCAACGATCCTTTAACGCCGGAATGGCTGTGACCAATGTCGTAACGGGTGAAAAGCCCCCAATGACAACAGTCAAACTAAATGGTCGCTGGTGGAAAGTCTATGCGATGGATAAGAAAACACAACAAGAACACGAAGTATTCACGCCAATACCAGGAGGGAATTCTTACTGGCCGACCTCTATTAGACAAGTCGTTGCAGCGTATGCATTCCGTTTCAATCAATCTGCAAACATGACAAATAGTTTATTAGGCGACAATGGTCAAGGATATTATGATCCAACCTTAATGCGTAATATACAACCAAAACAATCTGTCGTTGCAAAAAAATGCACCGCGCAATCACATCATCTGACAATGGAATCTTCTGGCAACGTGATACGGCATTTGATGACGGTCAAAGCAATTTCTGTACATACACATCATCATCCTACATGGGGGCGCCGCGACAAGGGATGCAGCATTATTATGGTAATTTCGAGCGAAACGACTACACATTCACCTTTGAACCAGCGGCAGATCCCACTGCCGAAGAATTCAATGCACGCAAAAATGGATTTATGAAACGTGTCTACGCAGATCGACAATCCTATTACATGCGCCATCAGAACTTAGGTCACTATTATATCGACCCGCAGGATGACCCAGTCGTGGCACAAGCAAAAGCAATGGCTGAGTTTAAAGAACGCATCGCACGCGATCGTATTTATCAAATGCAAGATCCTGCGCAGCGCCGTGCTGATGGTCGAATTTATAGTGTAACACCATCACGTATCTATAAATCAACACGTAATATGGGTGACGCGCTTCCTAATGAAAGTATAGACGCATTAAATTCCTATGAATTTAATAATCGTGTTTATCTTTATAATCGACAGGCACCACATGGCATGGGCGACTCAACTGAGCCATTAGCTAACGAACGGTTTTCTGTCATGAGTGCAAACGTAAGCCAAGCAGCAACGAGCGCCGCACAACGCCGTGCTGAAAATGCTTTAGGGAAAAGTGCAGCTACAGGCGCGGCTGAATCTAAAGCGGACGAACGCTAAAATGATCCGTTATTATGGGTAAGGTTATAATGCTATAACCTTGCTTCCTAGTTTCCCCCCAACAAAACCGCTTTGATATGATGATCATGTGCCTAATTTGACTAACTTTTAGAAAAGAGTAATACCTTCATTCACAATGGGTGTGCAGATAATTCTTTGTGTAATTGTAAAGGTGCTTTTAGTAATTATCTCCATTTGCAAAGCCAAACCTCACCCCTTATAATGGCTTACATACATTAATTTTAGGAAAATTGACACATGCAGGTATCTTTTGAATCAAATGCAAAACCACAGGCACAACAAAAGGGTATCCTTGTCCTGGGCGCATTCGAGGGAAATACGTTGTTCTCACGCACAAGTGAGGTGAATATTCAAACACAAAATCAAATTCAGCGTGTAATTGATGGTGGATCGTTTAAAGGTAAAAAGGATGAGGTGCTATCGATTTCCGCGCCACAAGGCCTTGAATATTCGCATATAATTTTAATTGGTTTTGGTAAGACGACTGAGATCACAACACAATCAATTGAAGAAGCAGGGGCTAAAGTATTTGCTGCTGTTGCGCGTAGTACGCAAGATACATTGACAATTGATATGCCAGAGTTGCCCTTAGGTGTTGATGGTCTAGCGCGTTTTGTAAGTGGAATAGAGCTTCGGTCATGGCGCTTTGATAAATATAAAACAAAGGATACCGACAAGCCAAAAGGGCCAACGCATGTGATTGCACGTACTAATGCACCAGATGCAGCAGCAACAACTTTTGCACGTTTACATGCAGCAAATGAAGGTAATTTTCTAACGCGTCATGTTGTGAGCGAACCACCAAATGTTATTTACCCAGAATCGATGGCTGAGCAAGCGAAGGCGTTAACATCACTTGGCCTTAAGGTTGAAGTGCTTGATGAAGCTAAAATGCAAAAGCTTGGTATGGGCTCATTATTATGTGTTGGGCAGGGAAGTGCTCGTGAATCACAGTTGATTATCATTCAATGGAATGGCGGAAAATCAGACGATGCGCCTGTGGCAATCGTTGGTAAAGGCGTGACGTTTGATAGTGGTGGAATTTCTATAAAGCCGTCTACGAATATGGAAGACATGAAATATGACATGGGCGGTTCTGGTGTTGTGCTGGGTTTGATGAAGGCACTTGCACTTCGTAAAGCAAAGATGAATGTTGTAGGTGTGATGGGTATGGTTGAAAACATGCCATCAGGTTCTGCGGTGCGTCCGGCGGATGTGGTGACGTCGATGTCAGGTCAAACGATTGAGGTCGTAAACACCGATGCTGAAGGACGTTTGGTATTAGCCGATGCGCTTTGGTATACGCAGGATCGCTTTAAGCCACAAGCAATGATTGATTTGGCCACATTAACAGGTGCGATCACGGTCGCAGTTGGGTATGAATTTGCCGGAATTTTCTCAAACAATGATGCTCTGTCCGATAAATTGATAGAGATTGGTACAACAGTTGGTGAGCCATTGTGGCGTTTTCCGTTGACGAAAGCATTTGATAAAGAGATTGATTCTGATATTGCCGATATGAAAAACGTTGGGTCTGGTCGTGGGGCGGGCAGCATCACTGCTGCGCAATTCTTGCAACGCTTTGTGAATAATGTGCCATGGGCGCATCTTGATATTGCTGGCATGGCATGGGATAAAAAAGAAAAGCCATTGTCGGGCAAAGGTGCGACTGGGTTTGGCGTGCGTTTGTTGGATGCGTTTATTGAGGCAAATTACGAGAAAGCATCATAATATCCTTTGGCATTGGCTAGGTTGCAGGATTCATAAGAACTTTCTTTTCCAGTTTCCCTTGGGCTCGGACCAAGGGTTCATTTGTACTTAATACTAAAAGGTAAACACCATGGACGTTATTCGTTTCGATCAGCTGTCAACCTTGTTCAAGGAAGTTCTTGGTCCTGATTTTATAGCTGCGCATTATCAATTGGGTGAGGCAACGTTAACTGTTTATCCAGCATCGATCGTGCGCGTCTTGACCATTTTAAGTGATCATCATAAATGTGATTTCAAGCAGTTGATGGATATTACGGCGGTGGATTATCCTGCGCGTCAGCAACGGTTCGAGGTGGTTTATCATTTACTTAGTCTTTCACAAAACATTCGTTTGCGTATAAAAATCAATGTGGAGGACGGGGCGTCGGTGCCAACCGCGACGCAAGTGTTTAGTTGCGCTAATTGGTATGAACGCGAAATTTGGGATTTATTTGGCATTCCTTTTGCGCAGCACCCTGATCTGCGACGCATCTTGACGGATTATAATTTTTCAGGTCACCCGCTTAGAAAGGATTTTCCGCTGACGGGGTACACGCAAGTTCGCTATTGCGAGAAAGAAGGTCGTGTCGTGTACGAACCGGTTAAGTTGCAGCAAGAATATCGTAGTTTTGATTTCTTAAGCCCGTGGGAGGGTGGGGTTAATAATCAGTTGCCTCCTGAAATGCCGCTTTCGCTAAAGGTTGCTTCTGCAATTGCAGGTAAGGAGGGCGTATGAATCAGAAAACGTATACACTTAACTTTGGTCCGCAACATCCAGCTGCGCATGGCGTGCTTCGTCTCGTGATGGAACTTGAAGGGGAAGTTGTACAGCGTGCTGACCCACATATTGGCTTTTTGCATCGCGGTACGGAAAAGCTAATTGAAAATAAAACATATCTGCAAGCGATTCCCTATTTTGACCGGCTTGATTATGTATCGCCAATGAATCAAGAGCATGCGTTTGTGCTGGGTGTTGAGCGGTTATTGGGGCTTGAAGTGCCACTTCGTGCACAATATATCCGTGTGATGTTCTCTGAATTGACACGTATTGCTAATCATATGTTGAATATTTCAACCTTTGGGCTGGACGTCGGTGCGATGACGCCATTTTTATGGATGTTTGAGGAACGTGAAACCTTGATGGGCTTTTACGAAAAAGTATGCGGGGCACGATTGCATGCAGCGTATATTCGTCCTGGCGGTGTGCATCAAGATCTGCCCGATGGCCTGCTTGAAGAAATTGCTGAGTTTATCAAACGATTTCCAAAGATTATTAATGATGTGGAAACGATGCTGACGGATAACCGTATTTTCAAACAACGTACCGTTGATATTGGCATAATATCACCAAAAGATGCGTTGGATTGGGGGCTGACGGGGCCGATGCTGCGTGCCAGTTCGGTGCCGTGGGATTTACGC
>JANRCF010000049.1:4534-12597 GCA_030727085.1 Alphaproteobacteria bacterium
GATTTACGCAAAGCGCAGCCGTACGAGATTTATGATCAGCTTGAATTTGAGGTGCCGATTGGGCGCAATGGCGATTGTTATGATCGGTATTTGGTTCGGGTAGAGGAAATGCGGCAAAGTGTACGTCTTGTTCAGCAATGTCTTGATGGCATGCCAGATGGTGCTGTGTTGGCTGATGATGCTAAAATTGTGCCGCCTAAGCGTGAAGCGATGAAGCAATCAATGGAAGCAATGATTCATCATTTTAAACTGTATACTGAAGGATTCCACGTGCCCGCCGGTGAAGTATATGCGGCGGTCGAGGCGCCTAAGGGGGAGTTTGGTGTGTATCTAGTTGCTGATGGCACTAATAAACCCTACCGATGCAAAATTCGAACGCCTGGCTTTGCATTTTTACAAACGACGGATTTTTTGGCGAAAGGGCATATGCTCGCTGATACGGTTGCAATCATTGGGTCGATGGATATTGTGTTTGGTGAGATTGATCGATAATAGAGAGCGTCATTTAGGACGCTCTCATCATATTTCCTAATTGAATATTATACTTTCTTGTTTAAATTCAGGATCATAAGATAAAATATCCAAGCGTCGTAATGTACCCTTAAATATAATTTGTTCAACATATTGATCAGTTGTCAAGCCACCTAAAGCTTTTTTATCAATAACAAACTGTTCTAAAACAGGAAAATTCATTGAGCCTGCCAAAGTTAAAGCGGCAACTTGACTAATATTGCTTCTGCATACAGATAGGCTGACAAGATTGTGGAGGTTTTGGCATTCGGAAATTCGTGCTGCATTTTCATCACTAAGATTGTGCAACGCCAAATAAAAAAGATTAGAAAGTTTTGGGTTGGCAATAATTCTTTCAATAGCTGCTGCCTCAATACCAAGCTCTGTACGATCACTTAAAGCAAATTTAATGCGTGGGCTTAATTGATCAACGATTGCTTCCAATCGTGATAAATCGCCTGTGCCATTTACTGCAATAAGAACCAGTATATTTGCAGGCGAGGCATTTAATACGGCTATGTGTTCATCTGTTAAGGTGATTTCATTAACTTTTATAACCAAAATATCTTCAACTGATTTTTCTGATAAACTCGTTGAAAACAAAACATTCATTGAAGCATTAATAGCAAACGTAATTTGTTCCAAACTTGACACATCGCGTTGAAACATTTGATTTATTATTGCTTGATACGAAGAAGCAAGCTGACTTATGGGAGAAGCAAGGTCTTCATTCCGCTTTTTTATTCTTTTATTCAATTCTTCCTGATAGGACTGGTACGTTATGCTAAGTGCTTGGGAAAATAGATAGCTATCAAAAGGCTCACTTGCCTCTCGATTTGTATATTTTTTTGTGTCCTCAAATCCAGCACCTACAAAGATAGAGTTTGCTTGAATGATATCAATATTATGCTCTTGTATGGCGCCATATTCTAAACAGCTAATAATATTTGTATGTGTAAGCATTTTAGAAGAATCAACAGTTTCTGTGAGCGCAGCACAATCTGCACGAAAAGCCGTAGTTATCATCATAGATACAATAATTAATATTTTTTTCATAATTATTTTTTTTCCTTCTTTAATCAATTATATAAACATATAATACATATATAGTTTTTTAGAAAATTGATTTCAAGGTCAATCTTCAATTTAACTCCCCGTCTCCTAACAAACCCACCATCAAGGATTGACATTTTACGCCATTCGCTGGAAACTAGTATTAATTATAAATAAATTTTAATTTAATATGCAGGGATGGCGCTCGATGAAAAAACTTTGGTCAACACAATTTAATCCTTTGATAGTGAATGGTCTTATTCTTGGTATGAGCAGTTGTGTGGCGTTTGCTGCGTCTTCTGAAATTAGCGAGAGTGATGCGGATGATGAAGTGGTCGCAGGTAAAGCTGTGGCGGGATCAAAATCATCAAAAAAAGGAAAGGCTTCTGCACCTACTGTAAAGACGGAGTCGGATGCTGAGGATGATGAGGATACTTCTGATTCAGAAGTGAATGATACTAAAGGTAAAAATAAAGGTGCTGTTGCATCGGCAACAAAAAATAAAGTTGTAAAAGATGGGCCTGCAATGGTTTCTGTGTCAGAAAAACCAGCACTTCAGCCAGCTGCTGCTGCGTCTATTCCCGCACCTGATAAGCCTGTTGCATCTGTTGTTCCGGATACAGAAATTAACCGTCATGCGAAGTCTGTACTTGAAATTGCAGATAATCATAGAAATTACAGAACACAGTTTCCGGCTGCAGAATCGTGGAAAGAGGCTTTGCGTCTCTACCAAGAAGTTGCTATGAGCCAAGTACCAATCAGCCCTGATCTAAAAGCCCGAGCAATTATTAATGTTGTTGATATGACGGTGTTATCGCCTTTTGTTGCTTTGCCGCAAGAGAAAAGACTTGAAGCCCTTCGTAGCATTATAGAAATCACGCAAAATGCAATGTATTCTCCTGACATTAGGGGGTGGGCAAAGAGACATTTAGCTAAGCTGTATCTGGCAGGCGGTTTTGATCTTGAGCCAACACAGGCAAAAAAACAGGCGCTTGTGTTACTTGAAGAAGTGATTGCGGATTCAATGGTGCTAAATGAAACAAAAGTGCGCGGAATGATTCAGTTGGCGCGTAATTATGTGAGTTTGGTCTTTGATGTTCCAGAAAACATAGCATTGGAAAAAGCGACTAAGTTGTTAACGAGTGCTTTCTCAGATCCAAATACACGCGATGGGTTAAGCACTAAAGCAAAATTATTATTGGCAAGCATTGCTAATCCTTATGAAGATATTACGAACGCAAAGCGCCTAAAGTTATTAAAAGAGATTATTGAGGATCCAAAAGTTGCGCCGCATAGAAAAGCAAAAGCAAAAGAAAGGCTTGTGCACTATTATTTAGATAATACATTTGATATCTCTCCAGCTGAAGCACGTAAAGAGGCACATAAGCTTTTGAAAGCGCTAGTCGCTGAAACAAATTTGAGTGAGCAAGCACGAATTAATCATTATGTGATGCTTGCAGAGCATTATATCAATGTTAAATTAGATTTGAAGCCAAGTGAGTCGCGTGCAGAGGCATTAAAAATGTACCAAGACTTGCCGTCAAAAATTCAACTGAATATTTTGCAAAATTATGTATATCAAAAGGAATTGGCGCATTACTGTGTCATCAACGCTTTCCATCAAGATCCGGTGGTATCAAAACAGATTGCTTTTAAAATTTATCAATCTTTAATTAATGATGCGACGTTGTCTATTCAACAAAGAGCAGAGATTCATTGGATTGTTGCTAACTTATACATTACAAAACAGCTTGATCCACAAACGGGCATAGACGGTAAGTTGGAAGGTCTCGCACTGATTAAACGTATTATTAGTGACCTAAAAGTGGGTGCTGAAACAATTAATCAGTTTAAACTAAATTTGGCAATTTTATTTGAAAGTAATGCGTTCGCGATTTTACCAAGCAGAGCAAAAGAGGAAGCGGCAAGCTTGTTGATGGAGCTGCTTGCAGATAATCGAATTCCAGCGGTGGATAAACAACACATTCAAGCGCGTTTGGATTTGTTGAATAAGATGCGGTAGAACATTGTTTGCCAGCGGCATTGTCTAATGTTTTACCAGTGTTATCCCCGGACGTGATCCGGGGATCTATGAAATGCTCAAAATGGTCTATAATGGGCATAATGTCGGCATAAGGTTTTTTGATTGGTTCTGTCGCATCTGTGAGAGTCAATCAAGTCTCTTCACAAAATAAGCCTCATCTGGACGCATTACGCCATTAGAGCACAAAAATTATGAAAGACAAAACGGGTTGAATCAAATCCAAAAATTTGACCTTTCTGAATCATTCGAATGTTTTCAATACCTGTGATTGTAGCTGCTGCTGAATAGAAGTTTTTAAATCCTAACGTTGGTCGTGTACGCTTTTTGATGAACCGATGGTCTTGTTCAACAATGTTGTTTAAGTATTTGACCTGCCTGATCTCCATCTCATTACCTTCCCCAAGATCGCGGTTGCACGAATCAAGAGCTAATTTGTTGCTTCCACTTTTATCAACCGTTACTTTCTCTGGTGTCCCATTTTGTTTGAAAGCCTTGGTAAAGAAGGCTTTTGCTGCAACTGCATCGCGTTTAGCACGCAATAGAAAATCAATGGTTTGACCATATTTATCAACGGCTCTGTAGAGATAAACCCACTTTCCATTCAATTTTATATATGTTTCGTCCATTCTCCAACTGCTATTAACAGGCTTCTTGCGGGAACGAACACGTTTATCAATGAGTTTTGTAAGGCGTCTGACCCAACGTTGCAATGTTGAGTGATCAACAGATGCACCACGGATGCTCATCATTTCCTCAAGCTCGCGATAGCATAATGAAAACCGACACTTCATGTAGACAAAAAGCATGATGACGCTGTGCGTTGAACAAAAACCTTTAAAATATTTAAGTTGGTCGCTGGAAACCTCTGGCATAAATCACTACGGCTTTTCAGCGAAGAATAACTGGTATTTTAATGACGATCAACAGATGCGACATGTATCAGAACCAACACGAAAGCTATTGCACGAAAACACCTCTTCCTCAATTTAGCTAAAGTTTTGTGCGCCAATACCATAATTTACTGCTTTAACATAAAGTCAAACTCAGATATAACTTCTTTAGTGGGGTTCAGCGTTGGGCATCGGCGTTGAATGCAGTTTCCATCCTAAGCTAGAACTCAGCCATAGGTATAAATCATATATGCGAAATATTTTAATTTTAATTTTTATTGCTTCTCTTTCTCTTAACGTCTGTGCTGAAACACCATCGGAAACGACGTCTAGCAGTCAAGGCAACAGCGTTCAATCACTTGAAAAACAATTGGAGACGATTAGTAAGTCGCAGATGGACTACATTAACAGATTCAATAAGTTGCTGGATATTTTTGACAAACCAGAAAAAAGGGCTGAAGTATGCAAATCCTTAAAGAATGACGTTTACAATAAATTAATCGACCTTAAATTTATAGAAGATATTATTTACTTATTTATCAAGATTATAGTAATTTATGGATTGTATTATGCGTTACGGAGCCTTGCAAAACGCGTTATTCACCATAAAATAGAAGCTATTAAAACGAAACATCCAAAACAAGAAACAGTAAATTACAAAAATTCCATAGATGAAACCATCTCAAAACTTATTTACAGAATTTTAACGTGGATTTTCAGAATTATTACAACACTTCTTGTTCTGGATATTCTTAAGGTCAATGTCTACCCAATACTGCTTGGACTTTCCTTTCTGTGTATAACGATTGCTTTTGCAGCTAAAAGTATTGTTGAGGATTTCATCAATGGAATTATCACACTCTTACGGGGAACAATGTGCGTTGGAGAGGTCGTTAAAATTGGAGAAAGCAAGGGAGAAGTTGAAGAGATTAATTTAAAATATATTGTTTTGCGCTTATCAACTGGGGCTATTGAAATAATACCATTTTCTGCCATATCGAGGATTGTTAATTATTCGAGAGATTATCATGTTTTTGAATCTAAAATTCTTATTGAGGGTAATCAAGATATTAGTCTAATTGAATTATGCTTCAAAAATGCCCTAGCTGAATTAAAATCCATTCCTACTTTTGAACAAAATGTGGAGAGTGATCTTACATTTAATGGTGTTATAGAATTCACAGAGCACGGTTGTCGTGTTTCAGCCTCTATCAAGAGCATCCCGGATCCAGGTAACAGTATAGGATACATATACAACCAGTATGTTCACAAACAAATGCGTATTAATAACATCAAGTTTTCTAATGTTGGGAAGTAAGACAGTGCCACATGATGTTGGAGAGGATACTTAAAAAATTCTTGTTCAGTGAGAATGGCAGGTGTTTCATAAAAAATGCCACTCGAATAATCTAGACATGATAATTCATCTTCGGCTAAGGTTACTTATTAAAATTTAAAATAGTTAGATGAAATGATGCCAATATTTATAATTATCTCTGTTTGTATATGAAAGTTATTTCTTTATTTAATAAAAGTTCAATTGCTTTTATTAACAAACTAAGCAAGGACATTAACCATAAAGAGGTTGTCGAAAGTGTTATGAAAGATAGCGTCTTAAGCTGGCGTTTTGCGTTCTTTATTATCATTTCTGCCGGCATAGCAACATTAGGTCTTTTATCAAATTCGCCTTCTGTTATTATTGGGGCGATGCTTATTTCACCATTAATGGGATCGATTGTTTCTCAAGGTTTTGCGCTTGCAACGTTGAATATTAATCTATTTAAGACAAGCACAATTTGCATGTCGGCTGGAGCATTACTAGGCATACTAACATCATTTGTGATTGTATCATTGTCACCTCTCTTTGCGATCACTCCAGAGATTATTGCACGAACAAATCCTAACTTGTTTGATCTATTAGTAGCGATTCTTTCGGCCATGGCGGCTGGTTACAGCTTTATTAACCAGCGCGAGTCATCAATAGTTGGAGTGTCTATTGCCACATCGTTAATGCCACCTTTGTGCGTGACAGGCTTTGGGTTAGCTATTGGAAATATGGGCGTAGCAAAAGGATCTTTTTTTCTTTTTATGACAAATTTAGTAGCGATTTGCATTGCAATTTTTTTATTCAGCAAACTTTATGGTTTTAAAAAAAGAGGTGATAAACCTATTCGTCCTCTCGATTGGATTTTAGGTGCTTCCGCATTACTAATATTGGCCATTCCTCTCAGCGTTTCGTTAAAGAATATCTCGCATCAATCATACATCATTAAGACTTGCAAAAAGGAAATTGATTTCTATTTTAAAGATGAAACATATAATCTTAATAATTTTACAGTTTCGTTTGAGGGCTCTAAGATAAATATCAAAGCCGTTGTAGGCGTTAAATATTATAAATCAAATGCAGAAAGAGATATTTCAGAGAAAATAAACAATAAAATTAATAAAGAAATGAGTTTAAGTATTACTCAGGTTGCATTAGCAAAAGAAAAAAAATATGGAAATAAAATTCATGTTTTAGGTAACAATGATAATAATGATGCTCTGGGCTCCCCCTAGGGGCGTTGTTGCACAAAAGATAATGAAGACACACTTCTCCTCATTTTAGTTAAAACTTTATGAAACACGTCTGGCTTTGGGTATACCCAGGACTCTCATTCGATTTAAAATTCGAATGCCAATTTGTACTTCTGTGTTTTGGTTGTTTGCATCTTTCGATCTTAATTTGCCGCCAATAATGGTTTTGTATCGTGAATTTGTGTTTTCTATGCCAGACCTTCTTTCATAACAAGCAGCTTCTTGCCACGTTGAGCGTCCAACATCGTTGAGTAATTTAAAAGCAATCGTACTTCAAAATTAATGAAATTTCTATTTATGCAACAACGTCTTGATAAATAGCAGATTCAAGCGCGTTTAGATTTGTTTAATAAGATGCGGTAGTGTTCTCTTGCTAGTTTTCATCTGGTTTGACCAGATGATTCATCTTTGAGTAGCACTTTTCTTTGAATGTGGATCCTCGGTCAAGTACGGGGAAAACTGTAGTGATGTGTGCTGCTCTCCTTCCTCTTGTTTTTTAAATCACTGACATGATAGGTTTTAGATAAAGAGCCAACTGCTGAGTATCCATTATGTCCTACGATCCATCTAATATATTTGCACGTATTCTGCGTGGCGAAATTCCCTGTAAGAAAATAGTTGAAGATGCTTACTTTTTAGCATTTCATGACGTTAGTCCACGCGCGCCCGTGCCCGCGTTGGTGATTCCCAAAGGTGCATTTACGGATGCGCATGATTTTCACAAAAATGCCACTGCTGAAGAAATCGCCGGCTTTTATAAAGGTATCGCAGAGGTTGTGGATATGCTTGGTGTGTATGATGCTGGTTTTAGACAAATTAGTAATTGCGGCGTTAATGGTGGGCAAGAGGTTCCGCATTATCATATTCATATTTTAGCTGGGAGAAAGCTTGGGCCAATGGTTGGCGGTGTTAGCAGTGAATAATTCTTAGAATATTGCTATACATACTGTAATTGCATCTTGAAGAGAGTTACTCCATCATTTGAGCAC
>JANRCF010000050.1 GCA_030727085.1 Alphaproteobacteria bacterium
GGAGTAAAGTGTTAAGATGATGAAACTGACACAGTTCACTGAACACTCCCGGCAACGTTTGTTGTGATAGGATTCACCTTCGCTCAAGATGGCATCATATTGGTTCCGAAACCAGGTGACTTTCCACGATTCAATGGATGGAGCTGTCAGCGTATCTGCCGCTTTTTGCCATACCGTATGTGCTTTTTTTAACAAGGTGAGCATCTTCTTTGCCCATGGTTCTTTATCAAAATCAACCAAGGCGATCAGCTCACGCAAATGATGCGCGTTGCATAAAATATGCTTCACATGATCAAGTGTAAAATAGGCTTTCCAGCCATCATGAACAACCGCTCCTTGCAATCCTTCATGCAAAAAACCACGCTTTTCTTTGACGCAAAAATACGTCAGATGCGTGTTGCATAATACATGAATCCAATGTAATTTTTTCTTTACACGAAGACCTGATTCATCCACGTGTTTCAAGTCAGCCGCCAGCAATGTTTTATAAATAGCCTGGTACAACGGTGTTAAATTATCCGCACAGTGGCTGTAAAACGACATCAATATTGTTTCGCTTAACGATAACTTTAAGACCTGCTTATTAAAATCTACGAGTCGTTTGAGTGGCACAAAGTTATTCATGAGCGCGATATTAACTGCCTTTGCCGTCTCACCATACTGCGCGTGACTTTTAATATGTTCAGGAAAGGTGCCACGATTGATGTGTCCGCAATGGCAGATTTTAACATCGCTGACATAGGCACGTACATGGCGCTTAATCACCACATCAAACTCTTGACGTTCTTCAACAGAAGTCATATCAATCGCATCAAGTGAGGAATGACAGTGACTGCACTCAGATACGGTGCACGTAATTGTTTCATCAGCGACATCAACATGATTAAGCGTTTTACCTTTATGGCCTTTTTGACCGCCAAAGCTTTTTCCTGTCGGAGAACGTTGTGATTTTGGAGAAGGTTTGTGCAAACCATCCGTGCTTGGCGGCTTGCCACTATTGCTACTATTAAGGCCAAGACGACGCTCTAAATCAGCCACTTTTGTTTGGAGTCCTCTTATAATCGTGAGCAACTCTTCTATTGTTACTGTCGATGGATTAAGTTTATCAACATCAATTTTCATTTAACTTAAATCATATTTATTGTTGTTTATGTGTTTATTTTACTAAATTTACAATAAATTACATAGGTGAAAATAACGAGCAAATTCTATTTAATCTTAGGTGATGTAAAACTAACCTTGGTAGTTACGAATTTAAATTATTTAAACATATTAAAAAATGTGTTTGAAATGTCAAATTATGCAGGCTCTGCAAAAGAATTGATCAACACGAGTTTTGTGATCGTGCATGACGGTCGATGTCCGAACCCAAAACATCAACCATCATCGCGCGTTGGTAGTTACCCTGAAATAATAACCATGTTCCTTAAAATGACATAAGACATCTGCACGTAACCTGCAACGGTTATAAAATGGTGTTGGCAATACCAAGCCAATTTTGTCTAATTCTATGTCGATCTTATGCGTTAGGCTCTTCTTCACTCAAGTTTTTCTCAAGCCAATGAATGTCATAACGACCTTCTATGATGTCAGGATTCTTAATCAATTTTTGGTGAAGAGGTAGAGTTGTTTTAATACCATCAACAACATATTCCTTAAGGGCACGTTCAAGTCGGCTGAGGCATTCAGCGCGTGTACGTCCATGCACAATAAGTTTTGCAATCATGCTGTCGTAATAAGGCGGTACTGTATAGCCAGGATAAACGTGACTGTCTACGCGTACGCCCAATCCACCTGGTGCAAGGTAATTAACAATTTTACCAGGTGATGGAATAAATGTCTTTGGATCCTCCGCATTGACGCGGCATTCAATTGCGTGTCCGTTGAACTTGATATCACTTTGTGTGTAACCCAAATGCTCACCAGCAGCAACACGGATTTGTTCTTTTATTAAATCAATGCCAGTAATCATTTCGGTTACGGGGTGCTCAACTTGGATGCGTGTATTCATCTCCATGAAAAAGAATTCGCCATCTTCATACAAGAACTCTAGTGTTCCAACACCGCGATAGCCCATATTTTTAAGAGCGAGCGTCACACGCTCTCCGAGTTGATCACGAAGTTCCACTGCTAGAGCAGGTGAGGGGGCTTCTTCAAATACTTTTTGGTGACGACGTTGAAGTGAGCAATCGCGTTCACCTAAGTGCACGACATTTCCATGTTGATCGGCAAGCACTTGAATTTCAATGTGACGTGGACGACGCAGGTAGCGTTCCATGTAAACTTGGTCATTGCCAAAGTTGGCCTTTGCTTCGCTTTTTGCCATGCGGAAAGACTGTACAAGTTCCTTGTCACTAAAAGCGACTTTCATGCCCTTACCACCGCCACCTGATGTTGCTTTGATGATAACAGGATAGCCAATCTTATTGGCGGTATTTAATGCATCATCGTCCGTGTCAATAGAACCTTCTGACCCAGGTACAACAGGAACACCAAGCGCAATCATTGTTTGCTTTGCTGTTATTTTATCGCCCATCATGCTTATGTGTTCAGGTTTTGGGCCGATAAAATTTATGCCGTGTTCTTCGACCATTGCAGCGAATGTTGGATTCTCAGATAAAAAACCAAATCCTGGGTGTATTGCATCAGCGCCTGTAATATCAGCAGCACTAATGATAGTCGACATTTTTAAATAGCTATCTTTTGCAGCAGGTGGCCCTATACAAACGCTTTCATCGGCGAGACGTACATGCATTAAATCAGCATCAGCTGTTGAATGCACAGCAACTGTCTTTATTCCCATTTCTTGGCAGGCACGAAGGACACGTAGTGCAATTTCGCCGCGGTTGGCGATTAAAACTTTTGAAAATTGACGCATTATTCGATTACCAATAAGGGTTGATCGTATTCAACAGGTGTTGCATCGCTTACAAGGATATGAGTGATCGTGCCAGAAATAGTGGCTTTAATCGGATTCATAACTTTCATAGCTTCAACGATAAGTAATGTTTGACCGACAGCAACGCGATCGCCAACGTTAATAAAAGCAGCAGAACCCGGTTCAGGAGATAAGTACGTTGTTCCAACCATTGGTGATTTTACAGCGCCTGGGTGCTTGTTGAAATCAGCTTTTGTTGCGATTTTTGCTTCTGCAGAGGGTGTTTGTGCCTGTGCAGGGGCTTGCGCCGGAATATGGTGGGTCGGTGCTGCCATGTGTGTAACGGTAGCTGGACGTCTAGCAACATAAATGCGGTGTCCGTTTTCTTCATATTCAATTTCAGTTAGATCAGTATCAACAAGGATTTCAGCGAGCTTACGAACGGCGTCACCATTGAAATTGATGTTTGTCATTTTTTCTTCCTAATTTTTTTTAATAATGAAATAGCCTGTGAATAGCTAAGATATAGCCGTTTTGAATCTGATGTGCAAGTTTTGTGGTGAAAGGGATGTGTTACTGTTTTAGTTTTCCTCGGAATCTATCCGCAGATCCATCCGCTAAACACAAATGAACCCTCGGGTCACGCCCGAGGGAAACTAAGAAAAAGTGTCATGCTGCGATGACACACATTAACAATTAATATGAAATGAAGAGATTTATCCAGCTTCAGCCGCATCATTTGAACTGACGTCGTTCGCAGCCAGCATTGAGTCTGCAACCACTGTTGAATTTTCGCGCACGGCTTTTTCGATGCTTGCAGCAATTTCTGGATTTTCTTTAAGAAATATACGTGTTGCTTCGCGGCCTTGGCCAATGCGCTGTGTACCGTATGAATACCATGAGCCAGCCTTATCAATAATATTCGCTTTTACGCCAAGGTCAATCAGTTCACCATTTTTTGAAATACCTTCGCCATACATAATGTCAAAATCAACGACTTTAAAGGGAGGTGCCATTTTATTCTTAACAACTTTAACACGCGTTTGGTTTCCAACAATAAGATCTTTGTCTTTTAGGGCGCCAATGCGACGAATATCTAAACGGACAGATGCATAAAACTTAAGCGCATTACCGCCAGTAGTTGTTTCTGGGTTGCCGAACATGATGCCAATTTTTTGACGAATTTGGTTGATAAAAATGACCATACAATTTGTTTTTGAAATTGATCCAGTGAGTTTGCGAAGTGCTTGGCTCATCAAGCGTGCTTGCAGACCCATGTGTGAATCCCCCATTTCGCCTTCAAGTTCAGCTTTTGGAACAAGTGCCGCCACGCTGTCTATCACCAGCACATCAATGCCGCCGCTGCGAACAAGAGTATCTGCAATTTCAAGAGCTTGCTCACCGGTGTCAGGTTGGGAAATAACCAATTCGTCAATATTGACACCAAGTTTACGTGCGTATCCTGGATCAAGTGCATGCTCGGCATCAACGAATGCACATGTGCCACCCTTTTTTTGTGCTTCGGCGACAACGTGTAAGGCAAGTGTTGTTTTGCCAGAGGATTCAGGGCCATAAACTTCGATCACACGCCCTTTGGGGAGGCCGCCAATACCAAGCGCTATATCAAGACCAAGTGACCCGGTTGAAATAACTTCTGCCTCGATGGCATTGTTTTTTTGGCCGAGTTTCATAACAGAGCCCTTGCCAAATGCGCGTTCAATCTGAGATAAAGCGGCTTCTAATGCCTTTGATCGATCGTTTTTATCACTCATGGTGTTTTTCCTTTATTCAATTTTTTTGCTAATAATGTCCCTATCCTGACGGAAATTTGCATAACTGTCGAGTGGGCAGATGCATGTGGATAAAAAAAAGCCCGGAAATACCGAGCCCTTTTTAAGTTGTGATGTTATAGGTAAGCTTTACTAATTGCTGCTTTCACTTGCTGTATCAGAATTTGAGTCACTTTTCCCTTCAGGTACCCAGACCTTTTCTAAACGACCTGGGCAAAGTTTCTTTTTATTTTTCCCACCGTTGTCTCTTATATCAAGGTAACACACCATGAATTCCCCAATACGCTTACATTCTTTTTGATCGACTGCGTCTGGGTGTTTTGCCGTGTATGTATATCCATAAGCTACTCCTTTGCTGTGAGAACAGTATGTATTATAGAAACTTTCTGTATATCCAACATTTCTATTCATGGGAGAGTAGGCTGCCATACATTCTGATTTTTCACCCCGTTTGGCTGGACTTAGTGGACTGTCGAGGTCATCTGGTGCTGTAAACTCGGTTGGGCATGTGGTCTTTCCATCACTTGCAATGCTGTTTTCGCTATTCATTGCTGAAATTAACGCAATAGTAAGCGCGGTTTTTGTGAATATTGTGACAAATTTCATTTTAATTATCCTTTAATGAATGTTTGGTTTTTTGTCTGTGAAGAAGGTAATCAATTATATGCAAGCAGGTCTGCATTTAGAAAAAGCCCAGCGAACCGGGCTTTTTTTAATTTAAAGAATTTTTTGGTTAGGTTTTACTGCTGAGGAGTAGCAAAATAACCTATTTTTCCTTGAAGCGCCGGTAGAACTGCGTCGTATACATCAGGAAGTCTGCAATTAATACCTTTCTTTTTATCATTTTTTATTTTATCAGCGCAGTCTTCTATTTTATCGTCTGCCCTTGTTTTGCATGATTTAAGTGCTGCTGCGCAATCAAGTACGCCGCCAAGCTTGTCACACATTTCTTGAGGAAAGAGTCCCTCTTTTTTTGTTTTCCAATTGCTACCGTTTGCTTGTACCATCTTTTTCTGACAATAAAAACTTAAAATTTTTAATGACATTTTAGAATTTGTTATCATAGCTGTCTCATCCGCAATACAAGTATCTGCAGAACCATCATATTCTTCTTTAGCTTTTGGTTTAAATGTCTTATTATTTGTACAATCTACTTCTCCCGCCATGCTATGTGTAATTCCTGCTGCAATAATGAAAGCCATTGCCGACGTTGCTGTTAATAGTATCTTGAATTTCATAAAATAACTCCTTCAAAAATATGGGTGCACTTTTTGTGCGCCACCTTTATAATTTTACAATAATAAAAAAAGATTAATAAAACGTTAATTTTTATTGATATGATTGACTTTTTTAATCTGAGGACTAAATTAATGAATATTAAAGAGATTTAATATTTGTAACTACTAATCGTCTCGTGTCGTCCCAGCACGGGTTTGGATTCAGATGTATTTAGATTTCTATTCAACATGGTTTACTGTTTGATTATTCTTTAGATTCTCTCTTCAGTTGGAATGGCAAGGGGGTAAGAAAGGATCAGTGTTTAGTAATTTTATTACGTTCGTACAGCGGTAGGGCAAGCACAAGTATTTGGGTTGGTAGTTGCAACACTTATGTCTTTTGGTTAACAAGTAGAAGGAGTCTTTATTATGATTACGCCATCTATGGTTCCGCCCTATATTTCAAAAGGGACATTTAAAATTTCGTCTGAAGTTAAGCCGTTTTCGGTTGTTCAAATGAATGTTAGCCTTGATACGCGCGTGCTTGAAAAGAATGCGCATGCTGTATGTAACCATGATGGCTTGGAAATTGAAGATTCAGTAAATATAGGCCCAGGCGCGTGCACGGATTACAAAAGAACACCTAATCAATGTGGGCTGGAATTTTGTCATGAGCATTTGTTCGATGTAGTTATCTGAGAGTGAAAAGCAACGCCAGAAAATCATTTCAATTGCTTGATCTTGATAGATAAACCATAGATAATTGAGAAAATATTTTTTGGTATATCACTATGAAACAATTTCTTGCTGTTACTTTATTTGTGCTGAGTAGTTTGTTTGCTCATGCTGTTGGGTCGGATTATATTGGCGAAATTGTTAAGCAGGTCATTCAATCAGTGAATGGATCAGTAACAGCTCAAAAAGAATCGTCAGCAAAAGATGATTCTCCAAATAAAAGCCCGGAATCCAAAGCATCAAATCTTGATCAACGTGAAAAATCTCAAAAATCACAAGGTCAAAAATCATATGGTAAGAGTCGCCAGGCTTTAAAGTCAGAATCTATGCGAGAAGATTTTTCTGACGTGAGTGATCTCGATGATTTTGAACAATACTTACTTAGCATAAAATGGAAATTCTTACTTTTTAAAATTCTGAAAATAATAATGATCATCTCAATGTCTGTTTTCATTTGGCGCGTTTCAAACAAGGCTGTTCAACAATATCTTTCTAAATTATCCTTTTTTAAAACAGTTTCAATGCATTCAAGCGCTGGTACACAGTCTTTGATTAAAACAGTTTCTCCTATTGTTAAGTCAGTATTTCACTGGGTTTTAATTATACTAACTTTATTAATTGTTTTGAGTGAGCTTAACATTAATATAGTTCCTGTTATTTTTGGTTTCAGTATCGTTGGTGTTGCTTTTACTATTGGTTCACAAACGCTTATGAAAGATTTAGTGAATGGCATTTTGATGCTATTTGAGGGGAATGTTGCTGTTGGCGATGTGGTCATAATTGGTGATAAAACAGGTACTGTAGAATCATTATCCTTACGTGCGTTGTTATTACGTCATTTTACGGGTGAGCTTCAAACGATTCCTCTTTCAGAAGTAGTGTCTCTTATTAATTGTTCTCGTGATTATTCAGTCGCTGTTGTGCAGTTTGTGGTTGACCCAAAGGCTTTAGTGCCAAGTATTCAAGCAGCGCTCACTGAGACGTATCAATCGATGAAAGTAGATCGTAAATTTGGTTCATACATTAAAGGCGAACTGAGTGCTGTAGGTGTTAAAAAAATGTCGGAAATTGGCGTGACGATGTCAGCGAGTATCCTTATCAAGCCTGATCCAACAAAAGATTTCATTTCTGCATTCAATCGTCTTTTTTATGAACGTTTGCAGGCACACGAAGTGCCGTTAGCGTATGCACGTGTTTAATACTTGCGTCAGCTCTAAAAGAGGGCCATAGTCGTAATAAGTGGTTTTTAATAAAATTTTAGTTTATGAATTCCCTGAGAAAACATCTACAGAATGTTGAAGAGCGCATCCTTGGTTGGCCTGATAATGTTCCTTCATGGGCGCCAGGCATGGATCCAGACGTTGCGTTTGAGGGACTTGAAGTTGAACTTCAGCAGTTGCTCGCACAAATTGCGGCATTACCATCAGAAGATAGGGCTGAATTCAAACCACTCATTTCAGCGTTTCATGACAATATTCAACAGCATCATATTGCAACTGAGCAGCGTCTAAAAGAAATGCAATCGGTTGTTGATACAAGTTTTCAGTACGTTAAAGCTGTACGCGCTTACACGGTAGGATAGTTTGAATGATTCATGTGGTGGCCGCTTTTTGTATTGTTCTTGGTTTGATGTTTGCATCGCTTTATGGTCTTCGTTACTTCCAACAAAAACAGTGGTTTGCAAAACTAGGTCTTCATCCTAAAAAACTAGAAGTATTAGAGTCATTGGCACTTGATCAAAAGCGCCGCATTGTCTGGATTCGCCATGAATCAGAAGCATATCTTGTTTTGCTTGGGGCTAACCAAGACGTTGTGTTGAAGGGGCCTGTGCCATACGAATCAACAAATGTTGCTAATAGAGACGCATTTTCTGATCAAAATTTAATTGAGGCCTCTGCATGAAGCAACGTTGGTGGATTCCATTATGTTTTATTATTTTCTTAATAACACCAGTGTCTGCTGATACCTTTACGCTTGATTTAGGGACAAGCGGCGGCTCTATGATGGGGCGCATGATTCAGTTGTTGATTATGATGACGGTGTTAACGCTTGCTCCGTCAATTGTGATGATGGTGACATCATTTACGCGCATCGTTGTGGTTTTTTCGTTTGTGCGAAGCGCGCTTGGTACACAGCAATCGCCGCCAAATATGATTTTGCTAAGCTTAGCAATGTTTTTAACTGTTTTTATAATGGCACCAACCTTTGAAAAGGCATTTGACGAGGGGATTCAGCCTTTAATCGAAGAAAAAATATCAGAAAAAGAGGCGTTTGAAAAAACGTCAAAACCTTTCCAGATTTTCATGCTTAGGAACGTGCGCGAGAAAGATTTACGTCTTTTTGCTGACATTGCAAAGATAGAAACAATAAAAGCACCTGAAGACACCCCTTTGCGCATACTCGTGCCTGCATTCATTATTAGTGAACTTAAGCGTGCATTTGAAATTGGTTTTCTGATTTTTATTCCATTTCTAATCATCGATATGGTCATTGCATCAGTGCTGATGTCGATGGGTATGATGATGTTGCCTCCAGCGATGATTTCAATGCCATTTAAACTGATTTTCTTTGTGTTGGTGGATGGTTGGCATTTGCTGTGTGGCAGCTTAGTCAATAGTTTTAGGTAAGAGCTATATTATATGTTGCTTAGTGTTTCAAATTTTATGCGTAACATTATTATTTTGTTAATTTCTGCCATCGCTAATGTTGGCACTAGTTCTGCTGAAACAAATACAGCAATTATTGATCAAAATGCCCTTGATAAAAATGAAATTGTAAAGCAAGCCCTGGAAGAATTAGTCCTTAAGCTAAAAGTGTATACTGTGTACGATCAAAATGGACTTATTCAGCTTATCCGCCATGGACGGCCGAGTGATGGTGGTTACGTTGTGCCGAAGGTTGCCTTTGAGAAAGCCGATGTTCTTTTGGGGTATGGTATTGCTGATGATATTTCGTTTGAGGAAAGTTTTTCAGCATTATATCAAAAGCCATCTTTTGGGTTTGATTGCGGTGTTACAAACATCCAAATAAATAATAATTTATGCACCTTTATTCCTGAATGTATTGAAAATGATGGTAATGTCTATGCACATCAAAAGAGCTCTGGAAAAGTTTCAACGTTTTCGGCTCAACTGAAAAGATTGCAAATTGAAAATAAAAAATTATTTATAAAGATGGATATTGAAGGCGCTGAATTTGCAGCGTTTGAAGGTATACAAGATTCCTTTGCCAATATCACAGGGATCGTCTTGGAAATTCACTTTGCACATGATAATCAGATTTTTCTGGCGAATAGATTGTTAGAAAAATTGTTGAAAGATTTTTATCTTGTTCATTTACATGCCAATAATTGTTCGCTTGTCACGTTCCAAACAAAATATTCAAAAGGTAATATGCCAAGGGTTGTAGAGTTGACATTTATCAACAAAAATTTAGTTACACATGCTGCCTTGGCGGAAAGCCAGACTTATCCTTTGCCAATTGATATGGAAAATTGTCCGACGTATCCACTAAATAGATTTGAAATATTGAAGTGAAGTGTTGATTTTTTTAAAATAATAATGGAATTGTATGTTTTTATATAAATGAATCATACGCGTAAAGGATTAAATATTTCATATTATATCTTGAAGATCAAGAGAAAATAGATTATATTGACTTGTGTGCTTAAAAGATTCATTAAGGAATTATAATCATTTTTTGTGCGCCCTTAGCTCAGCTGGATAGAGCGGCAGCCTTCTAAGCTGTAGGTCAGAGGTTCGAATCCTCTAGGGCGTGCCATTTTTATTTAAATTGATCCTTGAGTTTAAGCAATTCGTAATTAACTTTTATTCCAACGAGATTTTTAAAATGACACAACTTCGCAATCTTGCGATTATCGCTCACGTTGACCACGGGAAAACAACCCTTGTTGATGCTCTACTTAAGCAAAGCGGAACATTCCGCGCTAACCAAAACGTTGCAGAACGCGCAATGGATTCGAATGACCTTGAACGTGAACGTGGCATTACGATTCTTGCAAAATGCACATCGATTCTTTGGGAAGATATCCGTTTTAATATCGTTGATACACCAGGTCACGCCGACTTTGGCGGTGAAGTTGAGCGAATTTTAAGCATGGTTGATGGCGTTGTTTTGCTTGTCGATGCTGCAGAAGGCCCTATGCCACAAACAAAGTTTGTTCTCTCAAAAGCGTTAAAGCTTGGTTTTAAGCCAATCGTTGTAATTAACAAAATTGATCGTTCAGATGCACGCCAAGATGAAGTGTTAGAAGAAATTTTTGACTTGTTTATCGCACTTGATGCGAATGATGCACAGCTTGATTTCCCGGTACTTTACGCATCGGGCCGCGCAGGTTGGTCTGTGACTGAGCTTACGGACGAACGCAAAGATTTGCAGCCACTCTTTAAAAAGATTTCCGAACATATTCCAGCGCCAACGTTTGGTGATGGTCCATTTACTATGCTTGTTACAACACGCGAGTATGACCCTTATCTTGGTCGTGTTTTGACTGGGCGTATTCATAGCGGTGTAGCTAAGTTAAATAGTTCTATTAAAGTACTAAGCCACAAAGGTGATGTTGTTGAAACAGGACGCATTTCAAAGCTGCTTTCATTCCGTGGGCTTGATCGTACTCCTGTTGAAGAAGCATCTGCTGGTGACATTGTTGTTATAGCAGGTCTTCAGGTGGCAAACGTTTCAGATACTATTTGTGCACCAGAAATTAGTGTTCCGTTGCCTGCACAACCAATTGATCCACCAACATTGGCAATGACATTTTCTGTCAATGATTCACCTTTAGCTGGTCGTGAAGGAACTAAAGTTACATCACGTATCGTTGGTGAACGTTTGATGCGTGAAGCAGAAGGCAACGTTGCTTTAAAAATCACTGAAACAGCTGAAAAAGATGGATTCGAAGTTGCCGGTCGTGGTGAGTTACAGTTAGGCGTTCTTATTGAAACAATGCGCCGCGAAGGTTTCGAGCTTTCTATTAGCCGCCCACGTGTTATTTACAAACGTGATCCAATCACAGACGAACGTTTAGAGCCAATTGAAGAAGTTCAGATTGACGTTGATGATGAATATGTTGGTTCTGTTGTTGAATCGATGAGTCTTCGTAAAGCTGAGTTACAAGATATGCGCCCATCAGGCGGTGGAAAAACACGTGTTATATTCCATGCGCCATCACGCGGTTTGATTGGGTACCACGGGTCATTTTTAACAGAAACACGTGGAACAGGTATTATGAGCCGTGTATTCCATGCATATGCACCATATCGTGGAGTTATTGAAGGTCGCCGTAATGGTGTGCTTATTTCTAATGGCGCTGGTGATTCTGTGGATTATGCACTTTGGAAAATAGAAGATCGTGGAACTCTCTTTATAGGTGGCGGCGTGCCTATTTATGAAGGCATGATCATTGGCGAAAATAGCCGTGAGAATGATATGGAAATAAATGCATTGCGCGCAAAGCAATTAACAAACGTACGTGCATCTGGTAAGGATGAAGCCATTCGTTTGGCACCTCCACGTTTAATGTCGCTGGAACAAGCAATTGCATATATTCAAGATGATGAGCGCGTTGAAGTTACACCAAAAAGCATTCGTTTGCGTAAAGCGTTTTTGGATCCAAATGATCGTAAACGTGAAGAACGTAAGTCAGAAAAATAGTTGAATTAATCCCTATAAACGAGGCAGCTTCATCGCTGCCTTTTTTATTGACTCTATTATTTTTT
>JANRCF010000051.1:0-4429 GCA_030727085.1 Alphaproteobacteria bacterium
GTTATCAGCACGGCCAAAGCATTTTCAGTCTTTGCGCTTGGCTATGTTGCGCGTCCACTTGGGGGCATCCTATTTGGTCAATTTGCCGATAGAAAAGGCCGCAGAAACGCATTTACAAGCGCAATGATGCTTATGGGAACAGCCACATTACTCATTGGCTTACTCCCAACGAACACCATACTAAACTCAACACATAGCGCATTGCCGGCACTTCTTCTCATCGGATGCCGCCTTGCACAAGGCCTTTCTTTTGGCGCAGAGCTTCCCGGAGCCATCACAATAACAAGTGAATCTACTGAAGCAGAAAAGCGTGGTATATATTGCGGCTTTGTCATATCGAGTACCACCATTGGTGCCGTCTGCGCAACAGGAATATTAGCACTTTTAACCTACACACTAACACCAACAGATATTGTCAACTGGGGCTGGCGTATCCCATTTCTTTTAGGCGGAACACTTGCCTTTATCAGTGCCTACTTACGTACAAGAATGTACGAAACACCAGACTTCACAAAAGTAGAGCAAAGCCAAAAGTTAAATAAACCATGGGCACCTCTCTTTGAGGCTATCATTCAACACCCACTCTCAATAATCATGGGAATTGGATTAATCTTACTGCCGGCAACTATGGTGATTACTAATATTTATTTTGCTTCGTACCTAATCTCAGCCTATGGATTTGAAGCTACGTCAGTATATAGTGGAATGACTTTAGGATTAATCGCTGCAGCAATTTTTGTTCCCTTCTTCGGATGGATTGCCGACCACATAGGCATTAAAACTATTTTTATTTGTGCCTGCTCAGGTTTTTGTATTGCATGTCAGCATATGTTCAGCCTGTTAGAGGCGCGTACCCAATGGGGATTATTTAGCTTTCTTCTACTTTGGCAAGTATTTTTATGTGCAAGTACTGCTTGTGTATGGCCATGGCTCACTCAACTTTTTCCAACAAAGGTCCGCTTTACTGGTGTTTCACTGTGCTACAATATAGGGTATGTCTTCTGCGCATTTCTACCCAATATCTATACATTTTGGGGTACAACAAACCCATGCATTATTCCCTATACACTCTGTTCCATCGCATTAATTGCACTCGTGTGCGCACTGTTTATTGATCGTACTCAGAAATAAAGGCATATATATAATTGGTGATTAAACTCTCCTCTTAAACTCTTCTTCATATCAATAAACCGCCTATAAGCAAAATGTTATAAGTGGTTTGCAAGATACTTTGCGATATATTATAGGAGTTTTTTATGAAAATTTTGCATTAGCGCTTACGCTTGGTATCAGCTGCGCAAGCGCTATGGATGAAACTGCTAATGCCTAGACTAAATCGGGAACAGGGATAGTTGTTAGCGGGAATGTGTTACTATCAGAAGACATGGAAATTAAGGTTTTAGTGTATTCCGGCACGTATGCACCAGGCGTTAACGTATTGCAAGCAAACGGCACATTATCGACAACAATGAAAAACGTAAGCTGGGTTAGCCCTACACAAACATCATACAAAATAGAAACAGCAGAAGATGGAAAAAGCTTAGTACTTAAAGCAATCGCTTCTGCAGAAGGTGATGAAAATAATTAATCAAAACTCTTAATACAATAAAATAGGAAATGTTTTAAATAAGCCAGAAGGTATTCCCTCCTGGCTTTTTCTTTTTCACACACCACCTACAAAAATTTCAAAAAAAACAACATAAACGAGTGAATTTTGTTTGTTTTTTCAACCATAGGTTTTATAACTAAGAAACGGTTGTATTAGTCGGTGTATTATTTATGGAACAATCAGCGCTCAATCTATACGAGACTTCTGACAAAACAAACGAGCTTGTCAAACAAATTACCTTTGAAAAAATTGAGGCTGCGGCAAAAGAACTTGAATCTGTTGTTCACCGCACGCCAACCATTAAATCGTCCTGGCTTAGTCTATTGACGGGTGGTGAAGTTTTCCTTAAACTTGAAAATCTCCAAATCACAGGCTCCTTTAAACCACGCGGGGCATACATTTGTATAAACAGCCTCACGGATGAAGAAAAAGCACGCGGCGTTATCACAATGTCTGCAGGTAATCACGCACAAGCTGTTGCGTACCATGCACAGAAAATGGGTATTGCGGCAACGATTGTTATGCCAGAGAACACCCCCATTGCAAAAGTAGAACGCACACGTAGCTACGGTGCATCTATTATTTTACACGGCCAGACGGTTCTGGATGCACGTGATTTTGCGCTGCAGCTAATGAAAAAAAACAATCATGCTCTTATCCACCCCTTTGATGATCCAAATATTATCATTGGTCAAGCATCCGTAGGTATTGAAATGCTTGCTGATGTAGCAAACCTAGATGTTTTAGTCATTCCAATTGGCGGCGGCGCGCTTGCTAGTGGCATTGGACTTGTTGCAAAAAAAATAAATCCAGCCATTCAAATTATAGGCGTTCAGTCACTGTACTGCCCGTCCACAGCAGAAGTTCTATTCCCAAATAGCGTACAAATTGGCACACGTAAAGAATCACAAACCATTGCAGAAGGCATTGCTGTTAAAGCCCCAGGGGGCTTGAACTTATCAATTTTACGAGACGTATTAGACGATATGCTCATTGTTAATGAAGACATGATTGAAAATGCAATGGAATCACTTATCATCAATAATAAACTCATTGCCGAAGGTGCAGGTGCAGCTGGGATTGCAGCTATTCTGTCAGGCACAGAATTATTCAAAGGCAAACGTGTAGGCACGATCGTGTGTGGTGGCAACGTTGACTCACGTATATTGTCAAGCTTGCTTATGCGCGGCCTTGTCCATGAAGGGCGCCTCGTTCGATTAAAGATTGAAATTGATGATAATCCTGGTATCTTAGGACATCTGTCACAAGTTATTGGCAAAGCGGGCGGCAATATCTTCGAGATTAGCCACCAACGCTTCTTCAATAAAACGATGATTAAAATGGCTTCTGTTGACGCCGTCATTGAAACGAGAGATGCAAATCACGCACAACAGATTTGCAAAGCGCTCATCGCTGACGGACATCCAACACAAATCATGGAAGATTCGTTCTAGCAATACAAGGAATAATGCATGCGCGCCGAAATCGAACAAATTGTTGAATCAATCGCTCAGTCGGTTGCACTTCTACGGAGGCATCTTTGACTTTGATGCAGCACAAAACCGACTTAATGAATTAAACCAACAGGCAGAATTACCTACGCTATGGGACAATCCAACTGAGGCGCAAGCTTTGTTAAAAGAGCGCGATGCCGTCAATGCATCCATACAGCGCATCCTTAAATTCGAACAATCCGTTGCCGACAACACAGAACTTCTTGCGCTTAGTGAAGAAGAGGGTGACGAAGCACTAGCACTTGAATCAGAACAGGCACTCATGACGCTTAAACGCGAAGCGGATCGTTTGCAGCTTGAAACACTCTTATCTGGTGAAGCCGATGACAATCATTGTTTCCTAGAAATCAATGCAGGCGCGGGTGGCACAGAAGCACAGGACTGGGCAGAAATGCTGTCGCGTATGTATATGCGTTGGGGAGAAAAGCGTGGGTTCAAGCTCGAACTTATGGATGAAAATCCGGGAGAAGAAGCGGGCATCAAATCAATCACCATGCAAATCAAAGGACATCAAGCATATGGTTGGCTAAAAGGCGAAAGTGGAGTACATCGTCTTGTGCGCATATCACCGTTTGATTCAAATGCGCGTCGTCATACCAGTTTCGCATCTGTTTGGGTGTATCCCGTTGTCGACGAAAATATAAATGTTGAATATGAAGAAAAAGATTTACGCATTGATACCTACCGTGCCTCAGGCGCAGGGGGACAACACGTTAATAAAACAGAAAGCGCAATTCGTATTACCCACATTCCAACAGGTATCGTTGTGCAATGTCAAAACGACCGATCACAACATAAAAATAGGGCTCAGGCCTATAAGATGTTAAAAGCGCGCCTGTACGAGCGCGAGCTTCGCATGCGTGAAGAAAAAAGCAATGTACAAAATGCTGGCAAATCAGACATTGGGTGGGGACATCAAATCAGATCATATGTACTTCAGCCTTACCAGTTAGTGAAAGATACACGTACTGGCGCCGAAAAAGGAAATGCACACGGTGTACTGGACGGTGACATTGACGAATTTCTGGAAGCCGCACTTGCCCACAAACTGGTTGATTAATCATGGACAATGATTTCAAACGGCTTTCAAAACTATTTGACTCAGGACATTTGGCACCTTGCTGGTTGATCCATGGTGACCCAATAAAAACACGCACCTTCGCAGATCAAATAATAGTGCATATCTTCACATCCCCTATAAATGCACATGGCATGCGTGCTGAACTTGTCGAACGCCACATTAAAAACGGTTCATTTGGCAATCTAATGCTGCTACAAAAGAATGAAGACGCGGCTGAAATCGTCA
>JANRCF010000051.1:4439-12031 GCA_030727085.1 Alphaproteobacteria bacterium
GATCAACTGGCGCCGCTCAGCGACTTTCTTAATAAAAGCCCATTGATCCCTGGTTGGCGCATTATCCTTATTGACCAAGTAGCAGACCTAAATCGTTTTTGCGCAAATAGCTTGCTTAAAAGCCTCGAGGAACCACCGCAACGAACTTTGTTTCTGTTATTGTGTCAATCTCTTGGTACATTGTTGCCAACCATTCGGTCGCGCTGCCAAATTTTATCGCTGAATAAAGAAAACGAAGTTGCAAACGAACTACCCTATAGAAACGAAGCAACTGATTTGCTCCAACTTGCACGACAAGGAAATTTTTCACGCATTCAACAAATATGTGATCGCGTTATCTCTGGCGACAAAACAGTGTATGATGCGTTAGCAACAACTCTTTTTGATGTTATTTACCAAGAAGCACTGATTGCTAACAATGGTAAGTCGGCAGAACTTTGGCTGACACTCACACGGTTTTGGGGTGATTCAAAAACAACACATCTTGATAAGCAGCATGCATTCTTAACAATGCTCACAAGCGTTGACAACCCATCATGCTTACAAAGTGCACTTACTTAAGTTAACTCATTTAAATTTCATTCACGCTACGGATCAATTTGAATTGACGTCCCAACATCAACCATTTTCCAAATCTTATCGATTTCTTCATTCGTAACAGCAACACATCCAAGTGTCCAATCATACAGCGTATGCAATTTTCCAAGACACGAAAACTCTTTCCCAAGCCCATGAATCATAACATCCCCGCCCACCGACACGCCTAACTTTTTAGCATGCGCCAGATCAACATTATTGGGATAAGAAATTTTAAGTGATTTATGAAAACGACTAGCAGCATTTTTATATGAGATCGTGTAATTTCCTTCGGGTGTTTTCTTATCACCTTCTTGTATTTTATGACCAATTGGATTACCGCCCAAGCTAATATTATATGTTTCCAGCAACTTATCATTTGCATAAAGCATCATCTTGCGATCAGCCTTTTTAACTATAATCTTTGTCGCTTTTAAGTAAGTATCAATACGTGCCTGAGCAACATTTACCGCCGAAAAAATAATCCCGACCAAAAGAATTGGGATGAAATCTTTCATTAATGCTGTCTTGCCCGTGTTACAATCAACCCAACTATCAAAACACCAATACTAACGATACCGATAATAATCGATGCCAAAGCATTAATTTCAGGTGTAACGCCTAATCGTACACTTGAAAAAATCAGAATGGGAAGTGTCGTAGCGCCGGGCCCAGACAAAAAGCTTGCCAAAACCACATCATCAAGTGATAACGCAAACGCTAACAACCATCCTGCCAATAAAGCCGGCGCAATCAATGGCAAAGTAATCGTCAAAAACACTGTAACAGGACGCGCACCCAAATCTTGTGCGGCCTCCTCGATTGATCGATCAAAATCTAAAAGACGCGATCTAACGACCAAATAGACATAAGACAAAGCAAGCGTTGTATGCGCAATTGTAATCGTCATCATACCACGCTCTGACGGCCATCCAATTAAACGTTCAAATGTTACAAACATAAGCAAAAGCGCGAGACCAGTAATTACCTCAGGCATCACAAGCGGTGCAGAAATTAAACCACTGAATAATGTACGCCCTTTAAAATTGCCAAAACGTACCATTGCAACGGCTGCAAATGTCCCCAAAACGACCGAGAACGTAGCTGCCATAGCCGCAATTTGAAAGCTGGTAAATACCGCACGGATAAGTGCAGTATTTTCAAACAACAACGAATACCAACGCAATGAAAACCCCGTCCATACGCCGGGAAGCCTGGATTCATTAAACGAAAATGTTACTAAAAAGATAATTGGCAGATATAAAAATGCATACCCTAAAATAAGTGCACTTGTTCCAGCTTTTGATGTACGACGCATAAATTTAAATATTCTTAAATGATTAAAACGAGTATACACAAAATCCCGTCGCAAAGGTATCAAGGAATCTTAAAGTTTATGTCGTTATGCCTGCTAAAAATAAGCATCTTTGTATATAAGGTATAAGTACTTGCAGCAGAAAGTGGCAACTCGGTGTTAGAACAACTAAAAGAAAGCTGAAATAGATAAATTGGTAAAAGAACTTGCTGATTTGAAAAAGGCACTTGCAGGCATCAGCATAAGAGGAAGCGGTAGATCCGCAGCGAATAGCTCAAAGAAATTTTAGGCTCGCCCTTATTTAGTTTGCTCTAAGAGAGCACAAATCTTAGATAAGATAACAAAACCCCAGCAATGAACCTTGCGGAGCAGACCTCAGGGCCATTAATATGCATAGCTTTACGGTATTTTCCCCAAAATTAACAATTAATTAACAATTATAGATTTATGATAAACACAATGCAATCTAACAAATCTGGAGTTTTCAAGATGAAAAAGACAAAATTAATTTTACTAAGCAGTATTTTTTTAGTATACGGCGCATACGATGCTATGTCTAGCACTGCTGTTGCCCCAAAAAAAATTTTCACCCAAGCAGAATTAGAAGAAGAAGATACTGGTGAAGAAACATCAGAAGCAAGACGAGACTACGAAGAGAAAAAAAGAGTAAGAATAGAATTAGCGGCTGAAATTGCAGAAAAGCAAAAGGAATTACAAGTCATCACTAAGGAAGAGCAAGAAGCAAGCCGGAATGCAGGAGCTGAAGGTGCAGATAGACTTAAACGTAAAATTGCCGGACATATGGATAATATTAAAGCTACTGATGACGAAATCAAGCAAACAACACTTGCTCAATCAGCCGAAGTTAAGCAATTAAAAGAAGAAAAAGATGCAGAAATAAAAGAGATAGTACAAAGTAATGCAGCTGTATTAAAAGAGCTTAATGATAAGAAGGCATTATCGATGGCTAAAAAGGCTGCTCGCGAGAAAGAGTTAGCGGCACTTAAAGGAGCCAAAGCACCGGTGGCTCCGAAAGCAAATCAAAAGGCCCTAAACACACAAATCCAAGCTGGCAAGCCCCTTAGAAAAGTAAATGCCACAGTTGAACCACAAGCAAGCGTAGCTCCTCAACAAGTTGCAGCAAAAAGCTCTGGTGGATTCGGGGCTCTTTTTGGTGGGCTACAGGCGATACAAGCGCAAATCAGTCAAGCAACTGATACTGCTACTAAAATCTCTAACGCGGCAAACAGTACTATTCAAAATGCAGCAATTCAAGTAGACGGAATTAAAGAACAAGTAAGCGGCAACAAAGAATCAGTTGCAGGCCTTGTACCCTCGCATTCAATCAAAAGTGAAGCAAATTCACAAGCGCTAAATATAATTAATATTTAGTTTTGATTCTATAATGCTTGATGCCCCTCTCTCTTAAAGTTTGGGGCATTTTTTATAGGCTTTTACGCATCGTGAATCAAAATGTTGAAATTTCAAGTCGGAGATTTTCACAAGATAACAAGCTTTTGAAACCGCAGTTAGTTTTACTAGACGTTAGATGAACAAAATTGCGTCTTAAAAATCAATAGATTGCTTTATGTCGGGTATATTAACCCCGCTCGCTTAGCCACGCCATTTGAATTGCCTCCAAGATCCGCTCGTTACTACGCTCAGGGACATCATCAAATTCAGGTAGTGCTTGCACCCATTTCCATAAATCAGTAAAACGAACGTTCACTATATCAACGGCTGGATACATGTCTTCAAGGGCAATTGCGATATCATGAATATCGATCCAACGCATTCTTTCATCTCCAAAATAATCTGTATGAGATATAAATCCTCGGATTACCCGCCACGAAATAGCCTTGCGTAGCCGAGGGGCCAAGGATAACTTGTGGATTTTACTTTACCTGCATATTACGCGTACCGGACGGCACACGCACTGTCAAACCATCCAATTCATCTGTCATTGTAATTTGACACCCTAGGCGGGATGTATGCGTAAGACCAAAAGCTAAATCAAGCATATCTTCTTCGTCCTCAGTTGCTTCAGACAACAAATCATACCATTCAGATTCAACAATAACGTGACATGTTGAACAGGCTAACGACCCCTCGCATGCACCTTCAAGATCAATTTTATTGCGATGCGCAATTTCAAGAACAGACAAACCAAGTGGTGCATCAACCTCATGTGTCTCACCATCAGCAGTTATAAATTTCATATGTGCCATATTTTTTTCCTATAGTTTAAATTTTATTTCCAACAAACTGTTTGTGAATCGCAAGATCCATACGAGCCGCTGCAAACGTTGCAGTTGCCTGTTTTAACCTGTCAATTTGTGCGCGAATTTCTTCGCGATTACTAAGCGCAAGAACACCTTCAACGTCATTTAAAATTACTTTTAATGAGTCTAATGTATCTGCATCAAGTAAATGACCATCTTCTATAATAGCCGCCTGACAATAGCGTAAAAGACGTTCCGCATCAACTCTTGTTTCAATCAATTGGCGTTTTTGCATATCTTCCAAGCCATTAGCTTGGCTTTCAAACAGCATACAGCGAAGTTTTTCTTCTGACAAACCATAACTTGGTTTAACAACTATTGTTTGCTTTTTATGCGTGATTTTTTCAAAAGCCGAAACTGATAGCAGGCCGTCTGCATCTAATTGGAAAGTTACTAATACGCGCGCCACTCCAGCTGGCTTATGAGGGATATCTGTTAATGTAAACCGTGCAAGCGATCTGCAATCTATAGATAATTCTCGCTCACCCTGGACAATGTGAAATTCAATCGCGTTTTGGTTATTTTCGTACGTTGTAAATTCTTGACTTACGCATGCTGGAATTGGTGTATTTCGCGGAATAATCTTTTCGACAAGGCCACCCATCATCTCAACCCCAAGTGATAGTGGAGTAACATCTAAAAGCAACGTCCCCTGCCCTTGCGTAAGCATATATGCTTGCAATGCAGCACCACGCGCAACAACTTGATCAGGGTCTAAATTAGTGAGAGGGATTCGCTTAAAAATATCGGTAACAATTGCCTGAACAAGTGGCATACGTGTTGCACCACCTACCAAAACAACACCCTGTATATCATCAGGTGTTAATTCAGCATCATACATAACCCGCTTTGTCACCGTAATTGTTTTGTTAAGAACTGGTTTTGATAATTCTTCCAATTCAACGCGCGCCAATTGCACATCACCATCATTCCATGTGGCTGCAGTAGAAAGTGACTCCTTAGCGATTCTTGCCAATTTTAGGTAAGAATCGCCCGATTTATCCCAATACTTAAGAATAGCATCATCAATATCATCGCCACCCAACTGTGTGTCGCCGCCCGTTGCCAGAACTTCAAAAACACCTTTAGTCATTTTCAATATTGACAGATCAAATGTGCCGCCACCCAAGTCATAAATAGCGTAGATGCCTTCAATTTCTTGATTTAATGCTTGCTGATCAAGTCCATAAGCAAATGCTGCTGCTGTTGGTTCACTTAACAAACGTAATACCTCAATCCCAGCAAGTTTCGCAGCATCTTTCGTTGCCTGCCGCGCTGTATCATCAAAATAAGCAGGTACTGTTATAACCGCCTTTGTGACAGGCTTTTTCAAAGTTTTTTCAGCGGCGTCACGAAGCTTTTTAAGAACTTCAGCAGATAGTATAATCGGTGATTTATCATCACGTAAAGCAATTGTGGGGTTATCCATCAAACGCTTAAACGACGAAAAAGAACGTGATAGCAAAGTGGCCTGGGAACCAACAGTTGCAACATCCCCATCGTATGCAACAACTGATGGAACCAATGCGCTACCATCGATCATAAGAACATCTATTTCTTTTTCTGAGTGCGCAACTGCAACAACCGAATGTGTTGTGCCAAGATCAATACCAATAGCATATGACAAAGGCTCAGTTGAAACACTACTGCTTTTAGTTAATGGTTCTGTTAGTTGGAGCAGCACTCAATTCTCCATATTTTCAAAACGAAGAGCTTTAGCATCAGCTAGAGTCTTAATGCAAAATGAAAGGCGTATATACGTTTCTTTCATGTTATGTTCATTGTTTTCTAAAAACGCCGCATTGAAAGAGTCTTCAAGTATTTTTTGCTGTTTAGCGAGCGTTTTAAATAAATTATCAAAGTCATTATCAATCGTGGCCACTTCAAGCGATTCTTTTAGTGACAATGCTTCTTCCATCATTTTTGGATCGTTAATTGTTTTACCATTTTCACCTGGTATGGTTATATCCGCAATACTAAACAAAGCTTTTGCTCGACGTATAGGATCTTTCAAAATAGCATATGCATTGTTTACTAATGCCAATTTTTTGCTTGCAATTTCATATTCAGATGAATTGACTGGATAAAAATCTGGGTGTAATGTCTTCTGAAAAAGTGCTTTTCTCCGCTCAATCACATTCCAATCCAGAGTATATAAAGGCTCTATTTCAAACAATTCAAACGGCGATGCTTCAGGTTTAAAATCAACGTCATTGACTGCAGTCATCAACTCGCAATATGTAAAGTATCTTAGTTCACCATTAGACATTAAAAGATTTTCCACAACCACAACGACCTTTTTCGTTCGGATTATTAAACGTGAACCCCGATTGCATTTTATCTTCGACAAAATCCATTTCGGTTCCAATAATAAATAATGTCGCCTTTGGGTCAATGAAGACAGTAACACCATCAATGGTAAGTGAATCATCAAAGGCGTTTAATTCGTCAGCGAATTCCAGTGTATACGATAATCCTGAACAACCTTTCGTATTCACACCAATGCGAATACCAAGCGACGGCTTACCACGACCATCAAGGAGGGCGCGAACACGGTCAACCGCTTGTTCAGTAAGAGTAATAGGAAATTTCATACGATCAGGCTGCTTCCACAGATTCTTTAGAACGTTGCTTCGCTTTATAATCATCAATTGCTGCGCGGATTGCATCTTCTGCCAAGACTGAGCAATGAATTTTAACGGGTGGCAAAGCTAGATAATCTGCAATTTCTGTATTTTTAACTTCAAGCGCCTCATCAAGCCTTTTACCCTTTATCCAGTCTGTTACGACAGAAGAAGAAGCAATCGCTGAGCCGCATCCAAAAGTTTTAAATTTTGCATCCTCGATCGTACCATTAGGGCTCACTTTAATTTGAAGGCGCATAACATCCCCACATGCTGGTGCACCGATAAGGCCAGTTCCAACAGTTGGATCCTCTTTATTCAATGTTCCAACATTATTAGGGTTCTCATAATGCTCAATAACTTTACTGCTGTATGCCATGATTTTTCTCCTTGATTATTCTAAATGCTTAGTGCGTAGCCCATTGGATTGACTTAATATCAATCCCTTCTTGTGCCATTTCCCAAAGAGGGCTCATCTGCCTTAAACGCTCAACCGCATGTATTATTTTTCCAACAGCGAGATCTACCTCAGCAACCGTTGTAAAGCGCCCAATACCAAATCGTATCGATGTATGAGCAAGCCCTTCTTCGACACCAATGGCACGCAACACATAAGATGGCTCTAGCGAAGCTGATGTACACGCTGAACCAGATGACACTGAAAGTTCTTTTATTCCCATCATCAGGCCTTCACCTTCAACATGAGCAAAACTTAAATTTAAATTACCTGGCGCCCGCTGCACCGCATCACCATTAAGATATACCTCTGGCAACTTTGTTTGGATGCCTTTTAAT